>JAJFTP010000020.1 GCA_021372895.1 Synergistaceae bacterium | reverse complement strand
AACTTTCCCACCGTCTTTCCCGCATGCTTTTGATCAGGAAGGACACTGTTCCTCGAAAGAGGGACATAACAAATCACCATAGTGACTGAACTATTTCGAGTGCGTTTCGAGATCGGGAATCCAGCAACTTCAATATTTTAGAGCCACTGGTTCTCCGCTGAATAACATACAGAGAAGACGAAAAACAGAGGTTTTGAATCCACTAGCAGCAAGAGGTGGGAAAGTTGAGTTAAAAATGATGTTGACGGGAGGGATCTTTATGGACGTAGAAAGCGGAGCAAGATGGCTTGCGGAACAGATAAAAAAAGGAAGAGTGGTTATTTTCAGCGGCGCAGGACTCAGTACTGAGTCGGGGCTGCAGGACTTTCGTTCCAAAGACGGGATATGGTCGCAGGCTGACCCGACTGAGCTTGCATCTGTTGGCGCCCTTGAGCGGAACTATGACCGTTTCCTTGAGTTTTACAAGGCTCGCTTGTACATCCCTGAGAGCGTCCAGCCGAACATAGGACATAAACTTATCGCAGAATGGGAAAAGGATGGCTATGTAGAGGGCGTTATAACGCAGAACGTAGACAGGCTGCACCAGAAAGCCGGGTCTGTAAACGTGGCGGAACTGCACGGAAGCCTTGAGCCAGTGCGTTGTCACTGTTGCGGGAAAATATGGGACAAACAGATGTTCCTCGAGGGGAAAAGCTGTGACTGCGGCGGAAGGCTGCGTCCGAGCGTAGTGCTTTTTGGCGAGATGCTGCCGGAAGAACCCCTTGCCCGTGCCGACGAATGGAGTTCAAACTGCGATACATTCATAGTACTTGGTTCGTCGCTAGTGGTATCGCCTGCAAACCACTTCCCGCGTCAAGCGAAAAGATGCGGCGCCAAGTTAGTTATTATCAATAGAGACGTTACCCCGCTCGACCATATTGCAGACCTTGTCGTTCACGAGAGCATAGGGGCATATCTACAGAAGGTATCAGAATATATAAAATAAACGCGGCCCCTGGGCCGCGTTTTGTCAGAAGCGCATTTCCGGTTTAAGGGGCCTTGCAAAAAACTCTTGCAGAAGCGTCTCCGGTGACTCGCCATCGTAGAGCACCCTGTAGACGCCCTCTGCCAGGGGCATCTCAACGTCGAATTTCTTGCTGTTTTCAACGATCGCGCGTACAGTGTACACTCCTTCGGCGACCTGCCCAAGAGCAGCGATCGCTTCGTCAAGCGTCTTGCCGCTTCCGATCGCCAGTCCCAGGCGAAAGTTGCGCGAGTGCATGCTGTAGCACGTTACCATGAGATCCCCAACTCCGGCGAGCCCTGACAGTGTGAGCGGCGACGCCCCCAATTTGTGTCCTAACCTCATTATTTCGGCTAGACCGCGGCATGCGATTGCAGCAATTGCGTTGTCTCCGAGATCCATAGCCTTTGATATGCCTGCTGCGATCGCATAGATATTTTTTGTGGCTCCGCCGACCTCAAGGCCTACAACGTCATCCGTAGTGTAGACTCTGAAGTTATTGCCGTTGAGCAGTACCTGCCAGCTCTCGGCCTCACCTTCGTGATAAGAGGCAACGGCTACGGCGGTCGGCAGTTGCAGAAGGACCTCCTCCGCATGGCTTGGTCCGGAGAGTGCGGAATATGTAAGCTGTGGGCAAAGCTCCTCATGGACCTGATGCAACAGACGGCCAGTGCTTATTTCTATGCCCTTTGCGAGGTTCAGCATGTGACCGCTTTTTTGACCAGCCGCCGAAATCTTTTCACAGACTTCGCGCTCGGACTGCGCGGGTATTGCCATGATGAACCGGTCTGAGAAAGAAAGGGCTTCCCCTATGTCAATGGTACTATTTATGTTTTCCGGCAGTACCGTGTCCCTGAAGCAGGATGTGTTGCGTCTTAAAATATTAATAGACTCAGATCGTTCCTTATTCATTGTCCACATAAGGACAAAGTTCCCCAGCCCCGCAAGGTGTTTTGCCATTGCAGTACCAAAGCTTCCCGCCCCAAGTATAGTTATATTCATTAAGGATTCCCCTCCGGTTATATTTTGTGTAAAATTTTACTGCCGTTATAACCCGTTACGGCTATAATACCAGCAATGTCCATATGCTGAAAGGAGTTTCGACGATGATGCGTAAAATGGCGTTCTCTGCGATGATCGCTGCGCTTTACGGCGGACTGATACTTGCCCTTGCGCCGCTCTCCTTCGGCCCCGTTCAGTTTCGTGTCGCGGAAGCTCTCACGCTGCTTCCTTTCTTCATGCCGGAAGCAATCCCGGGGCTTTTTATAGGTTGTCTTTTATCTAATTTCATGGGCGGCTTCGGATTGATAGATGTGATCTTCGGAAGCGCGGCGACACTCTTGGCCGCATGGCTTACTCACAAGATGCCCAACATGTACCTTGCCGCTGTTCCGCCTGTTGTCGTAAACGCGGTTGTCGTAGGCGGCTATCTCGCGGTCATAACAGAGACGCCGGTCTGCCTTTCGATGCTGTACATCGGAGCCAGCCAGTCTGTCATATGCTTCGGGCTGGGTATCCCTCTGTGCAGGTTTCTCAGTCGTACGAAAATTTTTGATACTACGATGCTGTCGAAAAGGGAAAAGCCGAATGGACACTGGGTGATAAGATAATAACCAGTAAAACAATAGTCTGACTATGGATAAATAGTTATCAGTGCTATCCGGATCTGAGTCCTTTGCGTCTATTTATTTCTTTAAAGCGATCCTCACCCCGAAACAAATCAGCAGCATGCCGACTGCTATATTCAGCACGCTTATGACTACAGGCGGCATGAAATTACTCATAAGAGTCCCTGCGAGCGCGGTCAGTGAGATGAAGGATCATGACTGCATTCATAAAAATACAAAAAGGCGGGATCTTTTCGGGTCCCGCCCTTTTGACTTTTTTTTTCGCCCAGGCCCTTATTTAGCCTCCGCTTATGTTGTGGATCACCTGTACCTTTGCACCGTCAGGGATCAGTTTCACAGCAAAATCTTTCTTTTCCACAACGCTGTCGTTGATCCAGACTGAGAGCATACGAAAAGAGAACTTTTCTCTGTCCAGGAGCTTCTGTACGGTCAGTCCTTCCTCCCATGGCGCTTGGTTCCCATTGACTGTGATCATTGCGCGGGATCTCTCCTTAATTTGTTAATTCTCGAATTCGTCTTCAGGTTTAAGGTGCTTATTCAGAAGCTCTATCACGTCGGGGTAGTCTATGCCAAGACGTTTGACCGTATCAAGCGTCGGGATACCGTTCTTATTCCAGCCGCGGCGCTTGTAGACCGCAAGTTTGAGCTGTTCCCACTGTGCACGGCGATGCTTCTGGAGCAAAGTGATCTTATCCTTGACTGAAAGCCCCTCGATCTTCTCGCCGAATTCCTTCAGTTTTTCGTCAAAATACTCGGGGCGAGCGTTCCACTCATCTTCCCACACAGGGCCAAGTCCACGATCCGGTGCGACATGGAATTCACTTGTGCCTTTGCCCATGCGGAGGTTGAATATCCGTTCGAAATTATAGACTTTTTCGGACTGAAGTATCATGCCTTCCTGTGACAGCGGTTTGCCTGTGATAGCTTCGAAAATGTCCAGGTAATTCTTAAGGTGCTCTGGAACGCGCGCTGCTTCGATCCCCTTGTATTTGATGCCGTTGTCGACAGGTTCAATATCATTCCACGGGAGCTTGCAGAGTCCCTGCAGCGAGAACCATAGACGGAAACAGGGGAAGAAGAAGAGGGCTTCCGCCTTGTCTTCGAATGTTGGAAGCTGCTTGTTGACCATATCCATGAAGATCAGCCAGGCTTCGTCATGCTGCGGTCCTTTCAGTGTGAGGAAGTAGCCGCCCCACTGTGCGATGGATTCCTGGCAGCGGTACTCGGAAGCTTCAAGCCCCTGACAAACCATGCCTATCTTTTTCATTGTCGCCATGTCTGATCCGTAATGTTCCGCAAAGTATTCGCGTGCCGCTTCGATACCCTTGCCGCACGCTACCGCAAATTCGTCTGTGCCATGTGCGATGCGGTGGATCAGTTCCATAATGTCCTTTTTATTTCCAAAATTCAATTCAAGGCCGTGGGTATCTTCTTTGTTGATCAAACCAAGTTCGTAGCACTCGCAGACCCATGCCATGTCGGTCCCGAGCGAGATAGTGTCAAGGCCGTAGTTGTCAGCGTAGAAGTTTGCCTCTATCGTCCAGAAGGGATCGAATATTCCGAGGTTCGAGCCTAACCCGGCTGCTGTTTCATATTCGGGTCCGTCTACTATGACTTCTTTGCCTTTCCACGGTCCGGTCTGCAGCGGGAAATGATCTACGGCCTTGGCACATGCAAGCGAACAGCCGTACCAGCATCCGTCGGCCATGCCCTGTGTGAAGAGCTTAATGTACGAGCGTGAGCTTATATTTTCAATATCAGGATGACTTCCGAACTTATAGTTGTTGACCGGAAGGAGCTGGTAGTCGTTCATGATTTCTGTAAGATGTGCGGTCCCGACTGAGCGCATCTTGCACTGTGCATCGTCGTTGTCGTGGATACGCTTATGGAGGCTTGCCCCTGCTCTCTGAATTACAGAGACGTCAGCAGGATCGTTCTCAAGTCCCGTGAAGTGAGTCCTTTTTACTACAAGGGCAACAACGTTTTTATCGCAGAGGACCGAACCGCCGCCTCCGCGTCCTGCCTGCTTCAGTCGTACCGCCTTGCGGCGCACGTCGTAGAAGCTGAAATTCATGCCGGCAATGTAGGTCGTCCTTGCGCCGATACCCGATGAGACAACAGAGATGGTACGTTTGTCCTCTTCATCCTTTGAGAAGTATTCATGCAGTTCTTCAGAGACGTGGTATGCATTGATATCTTTGAGAGTTGATTCGAAAATCTGTACTTTGAAATTGTCACCGTCAATAAATACAACGACCGGCCTGTCCGCTTTGCCCTGAAGCTCCATGGCATCGAAACCGGAAAACTTGAGGAACGGGGCAAAGTATCCGCCGGCATTGCTATTATATGTCTGTTTAGTGGCGGGGGAAAGGAAGACGGAATAACATTTCCCTGCACCAGGGTACTGTGTAATCCCGCAGAACGGACCGCCTGCTATTACTATTTCATTTTCAGGATCATTCCACTTCGTAGTATCTTTTACTGCGTTCCAGAGGAGCCGCAGTCCAAAACCGCGCCCGCCTGTGAACTTTTCAATCATGTCCTCGGATACGGGACGTTTCTCAAATTTGTAGTTGCCGTCCTTGTTGCCAAGTCCCACATAAAGAGTCTCTTTTGAGTAACCGCGGTGGATCTTTGCCGGCTCGTATGACCATTCAGATAGAAGTTTCATTGGTTTCATTTCCATAGTCGTCACTCCTTCTTACTTTGCTTCCGGTACGTTAATAAGCTGAAGGGCGCCAGTAGGGCACTTTCTGGCACAAATGCCGCATGCGATGCACTTGAAAGGTTCTGTCTGTTTTGAACCTTCAAAGAACATGCTTGCCGACGGGCAGAAACCAACGCACATAAGACACGATGTACACTTGTCCTTGCGGACCTGTACAACACCGTTTGCATCACGCACAAGCGCCTCTGTCGGGCAGACGCCTATACACGCGCCGCACTGTGAGCAGATGTTGATGTTGGCTAAGCCGGCTGTATTGTTTACCTTAACTCGTGAAAACTCCGGCGATTCTTCCTTGAAATACGCTTTAGAGCAAGCGGCCATACATTCCCCGCATTGCACACACTTTTCCGCATTTACCTGCATTACTTTCACACAAAATCCCTCCTGAATATGTAAATGTTTTTAAGTTTTCCATCAAAGGATATATTGTATGGAACCCTTCCCCAATGTGAAAATTTTATCACATATTGTACAGTTATGCGTTCTTGATCCACGGGGTTTTTATGCAAAAGTCATTTTTGCGCACTTTTGTTCAAAGAAATGCTATGTATCTCTGACCAACAACAAAAATTAATTTGACATCTTGCAAAATAAAGAAGGAACTGATAGAATCCTCTGCGTTGCACAGAGGTAATTCTAATGTTTGTCGGGGTGGCGGAATTGGTAGACGCGCTGGATTCAGGATCCAGTGGGCTAACGCCCATAGGGGTTCAATTCCCCTCCTCGACACCAACAGGTAAATAAATTCACACAGACTGATTTCACTGTCCTAGATGTCCTCATAAATGCTTGCTGTGCAAAAGAGTATTTTATGGGGGCTTTTTCTTTGTCCAAATCACCATCCAACTTACTCTATCCGGAGGCATTTTTTTACTTTCGCCAGCTGTTCCTAAAGACCTGCTCCCACAACTTCAGAAAAGAGAAATCAGGATCTTTTCAGGAGCATCAAAAAAAGCTTGAGGCTTAAAGGAAAGCAGAAGTATTTTCCTCTATCCTTTGGCAGATGTTTGATGCTTACAAACAATTTTATTACGGCTATGCTTGCAATAAAGGCTGCTCTTTTTTCTGAATTGTTGCTGACAGGCATGTTTATGAATTTTTTATGCCTCTGAATCGTCTTATGCTAAAATGACGGATGTAATTGGGTGTGTCCGTAGCGTATCTGATATTTTGCACGGGTTGCCGTTATGTTGTGAAATTTAACGTCGGATCAGGATGCTGGAGTTGTTTTGGAGGTTTTATGATGGAATTTCTTCGCAGCAGAAAAATAGTGCCGGCAATCGGATTGATCATCACGGCAATTACGCTATATTTTATTCATACAGAGCTCTCGCAGTACAGGTTTGAGGATATCCGTGCGGCAGTGGCTTCTATTCCTTGGTACAGACTGATCGTGTCGTTGGTATTCATGTTTGTTAACTATGCCGTCCTTACTTTGAACGATGCACTGGCCCTCCGCTATATAGGGAAAGCCCTGTCATGGTCAAGGATAGCGTTTGTATCATTCATCAGCAATGTGCTTTCATTCAACTTAGGGATGTCATTGCTGACCGGAGGTTCGTCGCGCTATGGGATATACAGCAGTTATGGGCTCAGCGCTTCTGAAACTGCCAAAATACTTGCTTTCTGCAGTCTCTCCGTCTGGCTTGGTTCGGCAGGTATCCTAGGTGTCCTCTTACTTTTAGAACCGGCAGGAATAATTGCACAAATACCGCTTCTGAAGGTATGGGGCAGGATCCCAGGTTTACTTCTTGTGTCTTTTGTCGTTCTGTCCGGATTTTTGAGCTGGTCAGGCAAGAGTGTGCGTCTTTTCGGATATGACATATCGCTGCCGCCGCTTGGATATTTTTTTGCACAGATGTCAATATCGCTTCTGGATTTTCTCTGCGCTTCGTTAGTGCTTTTTTCATTGTTGCCCCACAGTGGCATAACATCTTTCCATTTCATCGGCTGCTATGTGATTTCTGTGCTTCTGGGCAGCTTGAGCCAGATTCCTGGTGGACTTGGAGTGCTTGACTCAACTCTGATAGTTATGCTTTCTCCATGGTACTCAGGTCCTGATCTTATTGGTGCACTGCTTGTCTATAGGATCATTTACTATCTGCTTCCCCTTTGTCTTTCTGTTATTCTTCTGGGTTGGCGCCAGTTTTATTCTTTTGGCAGGAGTGCGAAAAATGTCACGGCACGTGCAGGAAAGGTATTCCTTGCCATATATCCTCAGATACTGTCGCTTGGTGTCTTCCTTTCAGGAACTGTCCTGCTTTTTTCCAGTGCAACGCCAGGTCTGCCTGAGCGTCTTTCTGTATTGAAGGAATTATTTCCGCTTGAAGTTCTTGAACTTTCAAATTTTCTGTCCAGTCTTTCAGGAATTGCGATCCTGCTTCTTGCCCAGGGGATAAGAAGGAGGCTCCGTATAGCATGGGTTCTAACTACAGTGCTGCTTGGAGCGGGGATCGTGCTTTCTCTGATGAAAGGGCTCGATTACGAAGAGGCCCTGTTTATAACAATACTGCTTATCCCTCTTGTCGCTACAAGAAAATATTTTGACAGGGATTCAAGGCTGTTCTGTTCAGGCCTGTCATTAGCCTGGATGCCGCCTGTTGGCTTGGTAATGGCATCGGCTGCATGGCTCGGCTATTTCTCACATAAGCACGGAGAATTTGCCAGCCAGAGTATATGGAAGTTCGCACTGTCAGGGAAAGCTCCGTGGTTTTTAAGGGCCAGCGTGTCATTGTCGATTGTGGTCCTTTTCCTATGTCTGTGGAAACTTTTCCGTGCAAGATCCAAATTTGTCCTTATCCCGTCGGATGATGATATGGAAAAGGCACGCGACATAGTGATGGCTTCAGATCAGGCATCGGCAGCCCTTGCGCTTCTTGGAGACAAATCCTTCTGCTTCAGCCCCTCAGGAAAATCGATGATATTTTTTGCTGAAGAGGGATCCTACTGGTTTGCAATGGGAGACCCTGTAGGCGATCAAGAAGAATTCAGGGATCTGATATGGTCATTTCGTGAACATGCTGCTATGAATGGGGCAAAGGTAGTCTTTTATGAGGTGACAGACAGTGAGTTGCCGCTTTATATAGAACAGGGACTTGTGCTGGTAAAAATAGGTGAAAGCGGACGGGTGCCGCTTGAGGGCCTTTCCTTTGATCATGGACATGAATGGCATGCCCAGAGATATACTCTGAGGAAACTTGCAAAAGACGGTTCTTCATTCCGCGTTATTCCTTCTGAAGATGTCCCTTCTGTGCTTCCAAGGTTAAGGGAAATATCGGATCAGTGGCTTAAATCAAAACAGGGTAGGGAGAAAGGGTTTTCTCTCGGGTTTTTCAGGGAGGAATATATCCGGCAGTTTAAGGTCGCCATAGTGGAACGGCAAGGTGAAATTCAGGCATTTACCAATCTTTGGACAAGTTCGGATAAGAATGAACTCTCGCTTGACCTTATGCGCCACTGCGATAACGCGCCAGCCGATACTATGGAATTCCTGTTCCTTAATACGATATTATGGGCCAAAGCAGAAGGGTTCGCGTATTTTGATCTGGGTATGGCGCCTCTTTCAGGCATTACCAGCGGACCTCACGGTTCGCTTTGGAGCAGGACTGCAGAGATGCTCTATGAACACGGCAATATCTTCTATAATTTTCAGGGGTTGAGGCTTTACAAGGAAAAATATCACCCGATTTGGGAACCAAGGTATCTGGCAGTGCCGCATGAACTGTCGCTGCCCTCTGTCCTTGCCACGGCAGCAGTGCTCATCTCAAAGGGGCCTAAAGGAATAAAGAAATAATAAGACAGTCGTACCTGAAAGCAGTTATTGTTATGCTGAAATTACCATATTTCTATATCCTGCCTAAGGCTTCTATTTGCCCATTCATATGCGCATGAAATGTACTTTGTGCTTCTGCCATGCAACTCCGGGGGGATCCTGCCGCCATCGCCGATTTCAGACCGGTATATCTCTGTCCTTCCACGTCATCCTCTAGCCATTGGTCTATTACTGGCTTAAGTTGGCCAAGCCTGGAAGGCTTTTTGTCTGTCTTGTAGATAGGCAGGTCAAAATCTTCCATGTCCAGATATTTGGAGACAGTTTCGTAGTGACAGCCGGTCCTCTTCATGATTGCACGAAGACTGTATCCTTCTTTTTTGTACATTCTCCATATCTAGCGTAAAATATTGGTATTTCAACTTTCCCAACTCTTGCTACTAGTGGATTCAAAACCTCTGTTTTTCGTCTTCTCTAAATGTTTTTTAGCGGAGAACCAGTCCCTCAAAATATTTAAGTCGCTCGTATCATACCAACATACTGGATTCCCGATCTCGAAACGCACTCGAAATAGTTCAGTCACTATGGTGATTTGTTATGTCCCTCTTTCGAGGAACAGTGTCCTTCCTGATCAAAAGCATGCGGGAAAGACGGTGGGAAAGTTGAGTTTGTATTTTTAACCCGATAGCTCTGTTACGTACTGAAAACGTTTCCGGAAATCCTCTGGTGACAGTTTTGCTGCTGCAGCCAGTTTTTCAAATTCAATACCAGGTTTGAAATCCTTTTTTTCCAGACGTATCATGTATTCACGCGCGATGCGGTATTTTATGGACTCGGTATTTACTGTGCGTATCCTGGTCTTTTTGGTGACAGGATCCATTATTTCATCGAAGGGAATGGGGACTATCCTGTTGTTCTGGATTGAAATGAGCGCGTCTGTCCCGCCGTTTCTGAGGAAATCAAATGCGGCGTAGCCGAGATCTCTGGTGTACTCGATGTCGAAAGCGTTTGGTGGCGCGCACCGGACCTCATAACCTACCTCTTTGTTGTTGACGGTCATCTTGATACCCAGCGAAGAGAGATTTTTCAGCAGTGCCTTCTTTAGCACATCAGAGAAATTGATCTCCGCGTAGCGGATGTGACCGTGCTCGTCGCACTCAAGACAGGCAGCTGCTTCCAGATCCTCGATGCGGATTTTTTCGATGAGTCCTTCCGCTGTTACCGCTACTCCGTAGTTTCGCCCCGCAGCAAGACGTTTGATTATGGCCCCTGTAATTATGTCGACAACAAGGCAGAGCGGAATTTTCTCATTCCGGGGCAGTTCTTCCGGGATCACGGTGATAGTTGCCCCCGCGCTCTTTCCTATGCCCAGAGCCAGGTGACCGGATACGCGGCCCATCGTTACTACGAGGTACCACCGTCCGGTAGTCTTGGCGTCCTCCATGAGGCTTGAGACGATCTGGGCTCCAAGGGCGCGCGCTGTTTCGAATCCGAAGGTGGAGATCCCATCCGGAAGCGGGAGGTCGTTGTCAATGGTTTTCGGCACGTGGACGAAACTTATGGTAATGCCTAGGCTATTTTTCGCGTAGTATGCTATACGAGAGGCGGTATAGGCTGTATCGTCCCCTCCTATGGTGACAAGATGGGTGACCCCCAACTCTATGAGTGAGTTCACCACATTACGTAGAGATTCTTCGTTCTTTGTGGGGTTGCACCGTGAAATACGGAGGATGCTCCCGCCGTCGGCGTTGATTCGGCTCACCATGTCTATTGTGAGTGCGATGATTTTTTTCTCTCCATTAACAAGGTTGGAGAACCCGTCGTATATGCCGTACACTTCCCAACCTGATTTTTTAGCTTCGATGGTAACAGAGCTTATTACGCTGTTGATCCCCGGAGCAGGACCGCCTCCGCAGACAATGGCAAGAACATTTCGCACTGGAGTAGTCATGATGGCATACCTCCCGATAGTGATATTGTAAAATTCTATCATGAAATCACATGTAAAACCAAAGCTTCTCATAGCTATAAAAAATACTGCTGAATTGAAACTGCTGAATTGAATCTTGAATATATCAGATTTCATGTTATAATTCTCTTCGGTTGGAATTAACACCAGGCAGACAGCGGTGAATATCTTAAACTGTGCGCCTGTGATTATAGCCCGATATATGGGGGATGGTCTGATTTCAGGCAGCTGTATAATCCTCCGGACGGTATTATTTGATAAAACAGGCGACACCTGTCGGTTGACAGGTGTCGCTTTTTTGCTATAATACCCATTTGTACGATTGTACATTCTCACCAAATACTCCATTCAGGGAGGTTGCTCCCATGCAGGTAAGAACTCCTTCAGGTAAGGCATTTGAGCGCCGTGTGGTTTTCGGAAAAGAAAAGAATCTCATTGAGCTTCCGGACCTTGTCGAAGTGCAGCGTAACTCCTATCAGTGGTTTTTTCAGGCTGATACGGATCCTGATATGCGCAATTCGCAAGGGTTGCAGGAGCTGTTCGACGAAGTCTTTCCCATCGAAAGTTATGACGGCTCATTTGCACTGGAATTTGTCAGGTATTATGTCGATCCTGTCACCATAAGTCTGGATGAGGCACGCAGCAGGGACCTTACATGGTCGAGACCGCTCCGTGCGACTATTCGGCTGGCGAACAGAAAAACAGGCGAAATTAAGGAAGAGGAAATTTATCTGGGTGATTTTCCCGCGATGACAGAACGGGGAACCTTTATTGTCAACGGTACAGAGCGTGTTGTAGTAAATCAGCTTGCCAGGTCCGCCGGTGTATATTACACCGCAGAACTTGGTATTCCCGGACAGGAATCGTTTATTGCCAAACTTATTCCTGACCGCGGCGCATGGATAGAATTTGACCTTGCTCCCGGCGAAGTCCTTTCGGTAAAGATCGATAACCGTAAGAAGATCCCTGTAACGATGATGCTCAGAGCATTTGGCATACAGTCTACCGAAGAGCTGCTTAAGCTCTTCGGGGCTAAAGAGGTAGAAAGAGACCTTGTCGAAGATGATGTAAGAGGTATGCTGCTTGCCGAGGCTATTGTTTCAAGCGAAGGCGAAGGTTCAGTCGAAATACCCAAGAACAAGAGGCTGACCAAAGAGGACCTTGAAGTGCTGTGGAACCACGGACGCACGAAGGTCTGGGTTTGGGATGCAGATCCGGCTATTTCGGCAACGATCGAGCGTGATAACACGGAAACTCCTGATGCCGCTATGCTTGAGCTGTTTCGCAAGCTGCGGCCGAATGAGCCGGCTCGTATGGAAAACGCGAGGGAATATATTTCGGGGATCTTCTTTGATCCACGCAGATATAACCTGGGCAGGGTCGGCCGCTATAAGATAAATAGGCGCCTGGCCCTTGACATGCCAAGCACTGAGCGGCTGCTGACCGTGACGGATATTGTAGCCATAATCAAGTGTCTTATCGATCTTCGTGACGGCAATGAACATGTTGACGACATTGACCACCTGGGGAACCGCAGGGTGCGCGCAGTCGGCGAACTTCTGCAGAATCAGGTCCGCATAGGCCTGTTGCGTATGGAACGCATCGCAAGGGAACGGATGACCACAACTCCGGATCTTGCTACTGCGATGGCGAAAGACCTTATCAACGTGCGTCCAATATCCGCGGCGCTTCGCGAATTTTTCGGTTCCGGCCAGCTGTCTCAGTTTATGGATCAGACCAACCCTCTTGCAGAGCTGACGCACAGACGTCGTCTGTCTGCCCTCGGCCCCGGCGGCCTGAGCAGGGAACGCGCCGGATTTGAAGCGCGA
This sequence comes from Synergistaceae bacterium, assembly GCA_021372895.1. Taxonomy (NCBI): domain Bacteria; kingdom Thermotogati; phylum Synergistota; class Synergistia; order Synergistales; family Synergistaceae; species Synergistaceae bacterium. The sequence continues at coordinate 10,825 of JAJFTP010000020.1, read as the reverse complement.
GATGTCCACCATACTCACTATGGGCGTATATGTCCGATCGAAACGCCAGAAGGTCCAAACATTGGGCTTGTAACATCACTTGCTACGTTTGCGAGGATCAATGAATACGGATTCCTTGTATGCCCTCGCAGAAGGGTCGTTGAAGGCAGGGTCACGAACGAGATCATCTATCTTTCTGCTGATGACGAGGATGAGTACTACATCGGACGTGCAGACACGCCCATATCGGATGACGGTCGCGTGCTGCCTACGGACGGAGGAAATAGAATCTACGTCAGACACCATGACAACACAATAGAAATATTGCCTGAACAGCTCGAATTCATGGATATATCGCCAAAGCAGATAGTCTCTATATCTACGGCGCTTATTCCATTCCTGGAGCATGATGATGCGAACCGTGCGCTTATGGGTTCAAACATGCAGCGTCAGGCAGTTCCGCTGGTATTCCCTGATTCACCTATAGTCGGTACCGGCATTGAACACCGTATTGCAAAAGACTCCGGTTCCTGCGCTGTTTCGCGCAGAGGCGGAACGGTTACGTATGTCGACTCTGACCGCATAGAGATTACTACGGATGATAACGAGACTGATACATATTCCATGCCGAAGTTCAGAAGGTCAAACCAGGGGACTGTGATCCACCAGAAGCCAATTGTAACCCACGGGCAGCGGGTCGATGCCGATGAAGTGATCGCCGACGGACAGGCGTGCGACGAGGGAGAACTTGCGCTGGGGCGCAATGTGCTCGTCGCATTTGTCTCATGGGAGGGCTATAACTTTGAAGACGCCATCCTGCTGAGTCAGAAGGTTGTCAAGGAAGACTTCTATACATCCATACACATAGAAGAATATGAAGTTGAGTCGCGCGACACCAAGCTCGGACCGGAAGAGATATCGCGGGACATCCCGAATGTCGGAGAGGACGCACTGAAGAACCTTGACGAGGATGGCATAGTCCGGGTTGGCGCAGAGGTCAAGGCAGGGGATATCCTGGTAGGCAAGGTTACTCCAAAGGGTGAGTCGGACCAGACGCCTGAAGAGAAGCTCCTTCGCGCTATTTTCGGAGAAAAAGCCCGTGAAGTTCGGGATACATGCCTCAAGGTACCTCATGGGGAAGGCGGCAAGGTAGTCGAAATTAAGCGCCTGAGCCGTGAGAAGAACAGCGAGGATATGAGCCCTGGGGTCAACGAGGTAGTGAAGGTCTATGTCGCACAGTTCCGTAAGATAACGGAAGGGGACAAAATGGCCGGACGCCACGGGAACAAAGGCGTTGTCTCCCGGATTATGCCAGAGGAAGATATGCCATACCTATCGGACGGTACCCCGGTTGACGTTGTTCTGAACCCCCTAGGTGTTCCCAGCCGGATGAACCTTGGGCAGGTGCTTGAAACTACTCTGGGTTTTGTCGCAATGCAGAATGGATGGAAGGTCGTCACTCCTGTATTTGAATCAGCTACAACCGAAGACATTCTGCCCCATATCAAAAAAATACAGGAAACAAAATATCCGGAGATGAGGGATGACTGCAAGATAACTCTCTATGACGGACGTACCGGAGAGCCAATGGCCAACAAGGTTACAGTCGGAGTCATGTACATGCTCAAACTTATTCACCTTGTGGACGACAAGATCCATGCACGTTCAATAGGACCATACAGCCTTATCACACAGCAGCCCCTTGGAGGAAAGACACAGTTCGGAGGGCAGCGATTCGGTGAAATGGAGGTATGGGCACTTGAAGGCTACGGCGCGGCACACATGCTGCAGGAGATGCTGACTGTGAAGTCAGACGATATCAGAGGCCGTCTTAAGACCTATGAACGCATTGTAAAAGGTGAGAACCTGACGAAGCCTGGCGTTCCTGAAAGCTTCCGCGTCCTTATTAAAGAGCTTCAGGGACTTGGGCTTGACGTTGAAATAAAGTATTCAGACGGTTCATTTGGGGAGCTCGTGCTGAGCGACGACGAGGATGAGGCAAAGGGGCCGCGTCATGTCTCATTCAAGCCAGATTCGACGATCGACGATATAGATGCGATCTTCGGCCCTGGAAATATCAGTAAATCGATCTTAGCCTCGGATATCTTCCATGAAAGTGCCGTTGAATACAGCGGACTTGAGCTTCACGAAACTGACGCCGAAGAAGAGGCGGAATTGCTTAAACCGGATGAAGAGCTTTTCAGTGCTATAAACCCAAAGGCTGACAAGCAGGGGGATGATGATATCTAATGGCCAACTTGAATCATGAGATTACCGGAGTAAGGATGAAACTCTCTTCTCCCGGAAGGGTGAGGGAACTCTCCAGCGGAGAAGTGAAGAAACCTGAAACGATCAATTACAGGACCCTGCGTCCGGAGAAAGACGGACTTTTCTGCGAACGTATATTTGGGCCTACAAGGAGTTATGAATGTGCCTGCGGAAAGTACAAACGCAGCGGCCCCAAGTTCCGTGGCGTCGTCTGTGACCGCTGTGGCGTAGAGGTCACAGATAACCGCGTGCGCAGGGAACGGATGGGACATATTGAGCTTGCCGCCCCTGTTGTTCATATTTGGTATCTTCGCGGAATACCGAGCAGGCTCAGCCTGCTTCTTGGAGCATCTACAAAGGAACTTGAAAAGGTAGTTTATTTTGCTCCGACACGCCGTAGGGAGAAGGTCTATAAAGTGGTCAGCGAAGGCCGCAGGATAGACCTCGCACGCAGGGGGACCCTTCTCTCTGCATCCGAAGAGCGTATCCACCGTTTCTACGACCCTAAATTCAAGGCCGAAGAAGCATTCAGGATCACAAAAGTTGAAGAGATCCCTTTTGACGAAGGCGATGTTATCACTGCAAGCCAGGTCAGCCGCGCCAGAACTGACTATGGGGACGAGCTTTTCAAGGCGGAACCCGCATACCGCATCTTCCGGGATGACGAGGAGCAGGGCAGCAGCACCATAGTGCCGGAGTCAAAGGTAAAGGGTATGCTTGACGCTGATGTTGCGCTGCAGTCTGTGCGTGCTGTAATAAATAATCAGGAAGCTTTTTGTGTGACATCCGTCGTCCACCTTCCTTTTGTAAAGAACGACGTAATATCAGAGAGCGAGTACAGACTGTACAATCAGAAATATCCAAAACGGTTCCATACTATCGAAGAAACAGAGACCCTGGAGGATCCCTGCTATATTGTCATAGACGGCGGCGAATCACCGTTTGAGAGGTCAGATATAATCCTTGAGCGTGAAAAGAGCATCTGCTCCGCCTATGATAAGGCATTCAGTGCCGGAATAGGCGCGGAAGGAATATATACTCTTCTGGAACAGATGAATATAGATCTTCTCGTTACATCACTCAGGGAAGAGATCGCCGAATGCTCGGGCCAGAAAAAACGGAAGCTGATAAAGAGACTCCAGGTGGCAGAAGATTTCCGCAAAAGCGACAGCCTTCCGGAGTGGATGGTGCTATCTGTCCTTCCAGTAATACCGCCTGATCTCCGTCCTATGGTCCAACTCGATGGGGGACGTTTTGCCACGTCAGACCTCAACGACCTGTATCGCAGGGTCATAAACCGCAATAATCGTCTACGTAAACTCCAGGAGCTGAAGGCGCCTGAGATAATTGTAAGAAATGAGAAGAGGATGCTCCAGGAGTCCGTTGATGCTCTGATCGACAATGGACGCCGCGGCAAGGCAGTGCTTGGGGCCGGCAACAGACCTCTCAAAAGCCTTACAGATCTTTTGCGCGGCAAGAAGGGGCGTTTCCGTCAGAACCTGCTTGGAAAGCGTGTAGACTACTCAGGCCGTTCCGTCATTGTAATCGGTCCGCATCTCAAGTTATACCAGTGCGGTCTTCCGAAGCAGATGGCACTTGAGCTGTTCAAGCCTTTTGTCATGCATAAGCTCGTCGAAAGCGGCCTTGCTCCGAACGTAAAGAGTGCACGCAGATTCATTGAAAGAGGCCGCGACGAGGTATGGGGCATACTTGAAGGTATAATCAAGGACCATCCCGTTATGCTCAACCGTGCGCCCACGCTCCACAGACTTGGGATCCAGGCTTTTGAACCTGTCCTGATAGAGGGCAAGGCCATACGTCTCCATCCGCTTGTCTGTACGGCTTTTAACGCTGACTTTGACGGTGACCAGATGGCTGTCCATGTCCCGCTTTCGCTTGAAGCGCAGACAGAGGCCAGAGTTCTCATGTTATCGTCTAATAACCTGCTGTCGCCTGCAAGCGGAAAACCAGTTGTCACTCCGACTCAGGATATTATTCTCGGGGTCTACTACCTGACTACGATGAGGGACGGGCTCCAGGGAGAAGGACATTACTTCAGGGACAGTGAAGATGTGATGTCGGCCCTTGATCACGGCATAGTCCATGTCAACTCCAAGATAAAACTCAAGGCGGATCCTTCTTGGATATGTGAGACGATAGACGGTAAGTGGATCGAGACTTCGCCAGGCAGGGTGCTCTTTAACTGCGCTCTTCACCCGGATCTCAGGTTCCTTAATGAAACTATCAACAAAAAGCAGATGGGGATCCTTCTGGACACTGCTTATGATAAAGTCGGGCAGACAGGGCTTGTCAATATGCTGGATGAGATTAAGACTCTCGGTTACCGCTGGTCAACACAAAGCGGCATCAGCCTTGGAGTCGGAGACATAGTAGTACCCAAGGCGAAAAAAGAAATACTTGATGTGACGCTTATTCATGAAGAGGATCTGACCTCCCAGTATGAAATGGGTATTTTGACAGAAGATGAGTATATGCGCCAGAAGGATATCCTCTGGTCTGACGCAGGACGCAGGATCGCGGATAAGATCATGGAGAGCATGGACGTCACAAATCCGCTGCGCATAATGGTCGACTCCGGGGCGCGAGGTTCACGCGGACAGGTTGCGCAGATGGCCGGTATACGAGGTCTGATGGCAGATCCGTCCGGACGTATCATTCGTTATCCTATCGTCGCTAATTTTAAGGAAGGGCTCAATACCCTGGAATACTTTATATCCACCCACGGTGCAAGAAAAGGCCTTGCCGACACTGCTCTCCGTACGGCAAAATCGGGATATCTGACCCGCCGTCTCGTCGATGTGGCACAGGATCTCATCATTATGGACGAGGACTGCGGCACACATCATGGGGTGGAGATCCGTCCGCTGCTTCAGCAGGACGGTAAGGCCACGATACCGATGTCGGAGCGCCTTGCGGGACGCATAAGTCTCAGTGATGTTCCTGATCCGAAAACCGGAGAACCTCTTCTTGTAAGGGACGAAGAGATCACTGAGGCAAAGGCTAAACTTATTGAATCACTCGGTATTGATTCTGTCTGGGTGCGCAGTCCGCTTACCTGCGGTCTGCGGCACGGGATATGCCGCGCTTGCTACGGCAGTGATCTTGGGACCCGTAAAAAAGTTGCCATAGGAGAGTCTGTAGGAGTAGTCGCAGCTCAGTCTATAGGCGAACCCGGAACGCAGCTCACTATGCGTACCTTCCACACCGGCGGTGTGCGCCAGTTCACCGGAGAGGACATAACACAGGGTCTTCCCAGGATCGAACAGCTGTTTGAAGTCCGCCGTCCAAAGAAAGTAGCCATACTGGCTGAAGTTGACGGCACACTTCTTGAAATCAGAGAGATGGACGGCAAACGGAAGCTTATAATCGGCGTTCCTGGAGAAGACGGAGCCGAGGATAAGATATCTTATAACATCCCGGCATCGCAGAACCTTCTCTCCGGAATCAAAGAAGGCTGCACTATAACAAAAGGCATGATCCTAACAGAGGGATATATCGACCCACAGCAGCTTCTTGAGGTTGAAGGGCTGGAGGCCGTGCAGCATTATCTTCTTGACGGTATTCAGGAAGTTTACCGCTCCCAGGGTGTTTCGATCAACGACAAACATATAGAGACTATACTGCGCAAGGTCGCACCTGTTAACCGGGTCAGGGTCATAGAGGAAGGTGACAGTTCGTTCGTGTCCGGAGAACTTGTGTGGAAAGAGGATCTTGACGAGAGCATCGAAGCAATACGCGAACACAACAGGATATCCCTTGACGAGTCATATGAGTTCCTTTCAGGTTATAAGCTTATCGCGCTTCCCGCAGGGCTTGGCAATGATGAAAAGCACGATCGGGACAGCATCTCCCGCGAGCAACTTGCCGGAATGATCCAGCCGGGCGGAGTAACCGGTGAGATTATCGTAGGAGACGAAACAGGTGAGCTTCGCGTTATAATAGGAGACGCAAGTTTTAGAAGAAGCATAGACGGCTATGAACTTATCAATGAATTCAAAGATCCACATACAGGCGAAGTGCTTCTGAAGGCCGGGACAAGGCTTTCGTCTGCCGACCTTGCGAAGATAGTTTCATTGCCGCCACAGCCGCTTATCGTAAGGGACACGAATGTTTTGGATGACAGCGAGGATGCTGCATGGTTCGCTGCAGAAGTTGAGAAAGATGGCAAAGTGCTTATCCCAATGGACAGTATAGTGGACGCTGATGCAATAAAGATACTGAGCAGCAATGATATAAAGCAGATAAAGCTTTGGAAATCTCCCGAACACATCAGACTGACCGACGCGATGCACCATGTCCTGATCGAGCACTATTTCGGGCAGCCTCTCTCTTTGGCCATCAATTCAGACGGAGAGGTAATAGAAAATATAACCCATGTGATAGACGGCTCAATAGTACGCGGGATAGTTGAAGGAACTATTTCCGGTATCGAGAGCGAAGGAAGCATAATCACGAGGGAGAAAATAATCAGGCAGGTCCTTACGGAAAAGGCTCTTGGCAAGATCCTGCTTGAGACAGTAAAGGACGAGAAGGGCAATGTCATTGCAGAAGCCGGGCTCGAGATAAACAGCGATATCCTTGACAAACTCGCTTCTGCTGCCTCCGATAACATTACTGTCAGACCCAAGCAGGCAGCCTCGGATCACAAACAGCTCATCCAGAGGGTGTCGTTTGTAAGAAGGCTCAGGGAAGAGCCGCAATGGCGTCCGGTCGTTCACGGTGTAACAAAGGCCGCGCTCGCTACAGACAGCTTCCTGTCCGCAGCATCGTTCCAGCAGACGGCACAGGTATTGGCTGCGGCGGCTGTAAGAGGAGACGTGGACAACCTTGTCGGACTCAAGGAAAACGTAATAATAGGGCTTTTGATACCAGCTGGAACAGGCATTGAAAGATACAGAAAAGTGGAGGTCTCAGAGGTGTCCGCAAGCATCTCAGCTAAACCGGAGACAGTACCGGCAGTGCAAGGATGATATCCCAATCAAAATAGGCGAAAATACGTAAAATATTTCTTTTGTAAAAAAATAACAGCGGATGCAGATGTGATTATTGACACTGAGTGCTTCCGCTGTTATTATACTCTGGTGCGCCTTTGCACAGGAGGTGTTCGTGTGCCTTTGTACGAACTGGCAACAGAGGAAAGAATAGCAGGCATCAACTCAGTTCTCCGTAATCTAAAGGCAGGCTGTATAAGAAAGGTCTTCTTGTCCAAAGAAGCCGATCCGGCGTTGCTGAAGGAGATCACAAGGGCGGCGGAAGCAGGCGGAGTGCCCATTGAGTGGGCGGAGGATTCAATGCAGTTAGGGAGAGCATGTGCCATTGCAAGGAAGACGGCAGCGGCAGCTCTTCTTAAAAAGTAGAAAGAAATATAAATAAGGGAAGGAGGGAGCTATTTGCCAACAATCAGTCAGCTTATTCGTAACGGCAGGGAAGACAAAAGGCGTCGTTCAAGCGCCCCTGCGCTTCAGGAGAATCCGCAGCGCCGCGGCGTATGTACGCGCGTTTATACGGTGACCCCAAAGAAGCCTAACTCTGCTCTTCGTAAGGTAGCGCGTGTGCGCCTTACTAACGGGATCGAAGTTACAGCTTATATCCCGGGCGTCGGTCATAATCTTCAGGAACACTCTGTTGTGCTTGTCCGCGGCGGACGTGTAAAGGACTTGCCCGGTGTGCGTTATCACATAATCAGAGGGACTCTTGACTGCGGCGGCGTCGAAAATCGTCGTCAGAGCCGTTCGCTCTACGGTGCTCGCAGACCTAAATAACTAGAATTTAAAGGGAGGTTTGGTCCTAATGCCACGCAAGGGACATGTAAAAAAGCGTATAACGCCGCCCGATTCAGTTTTTGCGAACCCCGCAATAGCAAAGTTTATCAATTGCCTCATGCTCGGTGGAAAAAAGAGCACGGCAGAGAAAATTTTGTACGGAGCACTGGATCTGGCAGGAAGCAGGCTCAGTATGGAGCCTGCAGATGTATTTGAAAAAGCAATGGCGAACGTTCGTCCGCTCGTAGAGGTACGTCCGCGCAGGGTCGGAGGAGCCACATATCAGGTCCCCGTTGAGGTTGATCCGGAGAGGGCGCAGGCGCTGGCGATCCGCTGGATCATCGGCTATTCGCGCTCACGTAAGGGTATCCCGATGGTGGAACGGCTTGCACGCGAGATAACGGATGCCTGTAAAGGAGACGGCGGTTCAGTCAAGAAGCGTGAGGACACGCATCGCATGGCGGAAGCAAACCGCGCGTTTGCTCATTATCGTTGGTAGCGGGATCAGAATAATAAGTTTTATCAAGATATCAGTTTGGTGGTGTTGACGATGCAGGGCATCGACTTGAGTAAAGTGCGCAACATAGGAATAGCTGCGCATATAGATGCAGGGAAGACAACGACGACAGAGCGTATTCTGTTCTATACAGGCCGTAAGCATAAACTCGGAGAAACTCATGAGGGCGCAGCTACTATGGACTGGATGGAGCAGGAGCGTGAGCGTGGGATCACGATCACCTCTGCTGCGACTACCTGTTTCTGGGGAGATTGCCTTATTAACATTATTGATACGCCCGGGCACGTGGACTTTACCGTAGAAGTAGAGCGCTCTATGAGAGTGCTGGACGGGGCGGTCTCCGTCTTCTGTGCGGTTGGCGGTGTAGAGCCCCAGTCTGAGACTGTATGGCGTCAGGCTGACAAATACAGGGTCCCCAGGATTGCATTTGTCAACAAAATGGACAGGGTCGGAGCTGACTTTTTCTCGGTTGTCGAGCAGATGCACAGGCGACTTGGGGCAAGAGCCGTTCCAATTCAGATACCAATAGGTGTCGAAGATGGATTTGTCGGAATGATAGACCTTGTTGCTCAGAGGGCTATCATTTATGATGATGTTCTTGGAACGGAGTTTCATTCTGCAGAGATACCTCCACAACTTGCGGAAGAGGCACTGACTGCAAGGAACGAGATGATCGAAAATCTCTCCGACTATGATGATGAGATGATGGATCTATATCTCGAAGGACAGGAAGTTCCGGCCGACATTATTAAGAGGACTATCAGAAAAGCCACTATTGCCCTTGATATTGTTCCTGTTATTTGCGGTTCGGCTTTCAAGAACAAGGGTGTTCAGGCCCTGCTCGATGCAGTTGTCGCATATCTCCCAAGTCCGCTTGATATGCCGCCCATAGTGGCGGTGGATCCGGATGATGCCAGCAAGGCAATTGAGGTCCATCCTTCATATGACGCTCCTTTCGCGGCGCTTGCATTTAAGATCATGGTGGACCCGTTTGTCGGCAGGCTTGCGTTTTGCAGGATCTATTCCGGAAGCATTGAAAACGGGATGTCGATCTATAATACTAATACAAGGCGCAGAGAGCGTGTGGGACGAATACTCCGCATGCATGCCAACAAGCGTGAAGAGCTGGACAGTGCTCAGGCGGGTCTTATAGTAGCAATACCCGGACTAAAACAGGTTCGCACAGGAGATACTCTATGCGATGAAAAATACCCGGTACTCCTTGAAAATCTGGTGTTCCCGGAGCCTGTTATCTCTCTCTCAGTAGAGCCGATGAGCAAGGCGGATCAGATCAAGCTTGCAAAAGGCTTGGAAGCACTTTCTGAGGAGGATCCTACTTTCCGTGTCTCCGTAAATGAAGATACCGGGCAGACGCTGATAAGCGGCATGGGAGAGCTCCATCTTGAGATAATAGTCGATAGACTGCGCAGGGAGTTTAATGTTGAAGTCAAGGTAGGGCGTCCTCAGGTCGCGTACAGGGAAACGATCCGCAAACCGGCAAGGGCGCAGGGTAAGTTTGTCCGGCAGTCCGGTGGTAAGGGGCAGTACGGGGACGTCGTGCTTGAAGTTGAACCTACGGAAGATGGAACAGCCTTCGTGTGGGAAGATAAGATAGTCGGCGGATCTGTGCCTAAGGAATATATCCCTGCCGCACAGAAGGGTGTAATCGAGGCTTTGGACAACGGAGTGCTTGGCGGATATCCCGTCATTGGGATAAAGGTTGCGATCGTTGACGGAAGCTACCATGAAGTTGACAGTTCCGAAATGGCATTCCGCATAGCAGGGTCGATGGCGATTAAAGAGGCAATCAGGAAGGCATCACCGGTTCTTATGGAACCTGTAATGAATGTGGAAGTAGTGGTCCCTGAAGAATATATGGGCGATGTCATCGGTGATCTTTCGTCACGCCGCGGCAAGGTCGCGGAAATGGGAGTCAGGGCTAATGCGCGCATAGTTAAATCGTTCGTCCCCCTTGCGGAGATGTTCGGATATGCTACGGACCTCAGAAGCAAGACTTCCGGAAGAGCTTCCTACACGATGAGTTTCGACCATTATGAAGAAGTTCCGAAGAGCGTTGCGGAAGAGCTCCTTAAGGGCTAGCGTTAGAAATATAATTATATAGACAGGGATATCAGAAGGAGGCAAGATTGTAATGGCAAAAGAGAAATACGTACGCAATAAGCCGCATTTGAACATAGGCACCATAGGCCACATCGACCATGGCAAGACTACGCTCACGGCGGCGATAACGAAGACTCTTGCGAGGCGCGGCGGAGCG
>JAJFTP010000019.1 GCA_021372895.1 Synergistaceae bacterium | reverse complement strand
TTTAACCTGTAACTTTTCTGCAATTAGGTAATATGAATATCACAAGCATTAAGGAGCTTAGTGGTTTTAGATGACACTTCGGCGGTGATCCATTCACCGCCATTTATTCTTATCTTCGTTATTGACTTCAGATACTCAATCAAATCCTCAACCGAATATTTACTCGTCAGCCCATGATCCTTAATCACTCTGAAAAGCCTGTAACAGAGCATCAATGCAACATGATTTATAAAAGCCCATGACTCAAGGGCATCCTCATCCTGCATATAACTGCTGTCCTGTCCCAGCAGATTTTTGAGCATGTCAAAAGACTGCTCGATATCTGCGCGCTGTTTATACGTGTCGTATATTTCTTTTGCCCCTATGGTCATGTTGCTCAGCATCACTATCGTGCCAAAGTCATATTGTTTCTGTAAGAATCCCTCGGGAGTATATCCCTCTATATCTGCATCTATCCTCTTCTGATAATCACAGGCTTCCCTGGACCTTAAATCCTCGTCTACAAAAGTATGTACCATCCTTCCGTTGCCCACAGAACGGGAGTAGTAACAAACAAGCCTATCCCTGAATATAAACCTACCGTCAAAAGATGACTTATCTCCCGTTTTTATAACGCTTCTGTCAAACAAGCTGCTGCTTCGCCTAAGCGGGATAATATACTCTATCCCTGATTCTTCAAGGATCGTAAAATTCTTCTCTGAACCAAATCCCTTATCCGAAACTACTACGGCATTGTTTATACCCGATTCTTTAATAGCTATGCCAAAGGCAGAAACATCGCGGATATTTCCAGGCAGTATCCTGTAATAAGCCGGCTCACCTTTATCCTTGGCAAAGGCATAAAGGAGGCTTATTTGCGGTGTAAATACCCGTTTGCTGTTATATCCGATACGGTTGATATCCATTTCCCCTGATTCGGAGAATATGCCGGTGGCATCAAAGAACAAATGACTGCTTTGTCCGACAAACCTTCTCATAAATGCACATATATCTTCTCTGCGGGTCCCAAGGTCACGAAGCAGTGCGCTTATACTCTTTCCTGACATCTGCTGTTTCTGATAAAACTCCGATACAAAAGAATGTGTGTAATAATGCTCCATCCGCTTAAAAGGAGTCCTGTACATTGTCCTGAGAAAAGATACAGTGATTATTTGCTGCCAGATATCCGGAAACTGGCCCTTAAGAGATGAGATAATATCACCGGAAATATCCTGTAAATATTGGCTTGCTCCAAATTCCTTATGACTAAGACTTGCGGCGTCGGAATGTTTCAGGTTCCGTGTTGTTCTAGGCGGGATAAGTCCCTCTTCTGTAATAGTACCCAAATATGCTTTGGTTATTTTCTGAGCCCGACCTTTTTCCTTATTCCATACAGAAGATACTTCATATAGATAATAATGCCCGTTAACGCAATTGATTTGAGTTCCTTTTCTTTTATGCTTCAGCACCCATTCCGGATAAGCCATAGCTACCCCTCCAATATTACTCAAGTGAGTAATATGAATATAGCATAAAATATAGCGGGAAGCAAGCGTAAATTAAGGTCCTACACCGTATTCCCACCATGCTTCAAAATAAATTCTTGGTCAGTATTACTCAATCTGGGAAAAGTTACAGTTTAATGTATGCGAATTGGATGAAGTGCTTGATTTCAACAGCAATATGTTTTACTGTGACCCCTACCCGCACACATTTGATGGCGTCTGCTGTCGGACCCGCGCAGCCTCCAAGGGGATAAATTGTATTTCTCTACATGAGGGGGGGGTTGAAAAATTGGATTCAGGGCCAAGGATCCGGCAAGAGCTGCGGCTGATATCAGCCGCAGCTCTTGCCGTTTAAACATAAAAACCTACTTATACTTTCTTTGCTTTCTTAATAGCCTCAACTGCCATTGTTTTCCGGAGAGCCCATGCAAAGCTTCCAAATCCAAGCGCTATACAGAAAATCATATTAGCTTGCCACATATTTATGTCCTCCTTCTACATTTCTGCCGCAATTAGTCCAGCTTGTTCGAATGGACAAGTTTCTTGGACATCTTGCCGTTCAGCACAAAAAGAATAACAGCAAGAACTCCCCACTCCACGACCATAGAGCCAGGGGTATATGCGTACTTCTGCAGCGGCCAGAATTTGAACCATTCCCCAGGATACCACGTAATTGACTGGTAGACCCACCAGCCCCATACAAGTGCAAACTCGACGGGGAAGAACTTGATGATCGACCACATCCACTTGTATTTTATGTCTGAGCAAGGCTTGATATCCTCTTCCCAGAGTTTGTCCACTCCGACCTTAATTGCTGCAACGGAGTAGAGCAGTCCAACCATCAGAAGTCCGACGCCCCAGACCATGTCCTGATTCTCAAAGACACCGTTGTCCAGAGCCGACCAGGTGCCGACGACAAGGAAGAATGCCGTAATAAGGAACGTGGCCTTTGGACGGCTGAAGCCCATGTCCATAAGGTTGCGGCATCCAAGCTCCACCATTGCTATAACCGAACTGAGGGCTGCGGAGAACAGAGCTACGAAGAACAGCACCGCCATTAGAAATCCGCCGGTGGTATGTGCGAACAGGTTTGTCAGGTTGACAAATGTAAGCCCATTAGCGCCTGATTTCATAACGGCCATAGGATCGGTAGAAAGCGCGAAGACTGCAGGCAGGACGACCATACATGCCAGCATAGCTGCGACCATATCTCCAAAACATGCCGTGAATGCGTTAAGCTCAATGTCTTCATCCTTGGATGCATAGACAAAGTATACATGGAACATGCCCCAGCCTGCTCCTGACGACCAAGCCGCCTGTGTGAATGCAGCAAGCCAGACTTTCGGACTCGCGAAATCCGCAGTGTTAACATGGTACATATACTCAAGTCCCTTCCATGAATCTGGGAGCATCAGAACGCGAATGACCAAAAATGCCAGAATTACAAAAATTGCCGGAATCATTATCTTGTTCGCCGTTTCAATACCGCCCTGAACTCCGCGCACTATGATAGCTGCCGCAATCAAGACCGCAATCACAAACCAAACCCATGCTTCAACCGCAGGAGGGGTCGTTGCGAAGTTCTTCCACACTTCGGCAGTTAGATTGGTACCGCCGGCCTTTACCTGAGAGAGGAAACCGGTGAATATGAGAGAGAGGTATTTCATGACCCAGCCCAGAACTACAACATAGTAACAGCCGAGCATTACACACACCATAGCACACCAGCCGCCTACCCATGACCATTTGTCTCCGAGGAGCACTTTGAAAGCTCCCGCGTTCGCCATTCGCGTCTTCTTGCCGAAGACAGATTCAGCACAAATAAGGGGAACCGCCCAGATAAAATATGCCAAAAAACAGATAAGAATAAATGCTCCTCCGCCGTTACTCGCAACTTCGCGCGGGAAGCGCCAGATATTTCCTGTTCCAACCGCCATACCAAGGACGGTGCAGATAAGTCCCCAACGGCTTTTAAACTGATCGCCGCCCTGTTTGATTTCAGCCATATCCCAGACCTCGCTTTCTTTTCATCGCCAGATTTTGGATCAAGAGAAAAAAAGTAAGAAGCAAATCCATGAAACTTTTATGTGCCGGTTACACCGCCTTATCAACTGCTGTGCGCACTTGCCCTCC
>JAJFTP010000018.1 GCA_021372895.1 Synergistaceae bacterium | reverse complement strand
CAGGAAGATATGTTCGCCCATAAGTTGTGGCAGGAGCCAGAACTATTTCCGGCAAATATTTTTCGATGAGAAAACTAATTAACTTAGCGGCAATATCCTGATTAAAATACTCGAGTTTTTCATGTTTAATAAAAACCACACGATCTGCGCCGTATGAAAAAAGCATTTCAGGAGGATCCTTCATCTCGCCACAGAAGAGCAGACACATTACCTCGGTTTTTTTCTTATCTGCCAACTCGCGAGCTTTACCAATAAGTTCCATAGTAACGGAGTGAATCTTCTGTCTGCGTACCTCTCCGCAAACAAAAATCCCCGCTGATTCAGATGCATCTCTACGCATTACGGCACCTCCTACAAAACGGCCATATCATGGAGAATTTCAACCACTCGGTCTAGCCCGCAATCGATTTCTCTGCCACTATAAAACTCTGTTTGCCTTGAAATTTTAGGATGACTAATTTTCACTACTCTTGTAGGCGAGCCGGCAAGCCCTACTTCTTCCTTTGACACACCCAAGTCAGCCGCTCCAAATTTTTCTATATCAGCTCGTCTGGCTCTCTTTTTGCCACTAAGCGTAGGCATTCCAGGTTCATTCATGTCATTAAGCACTGTAATCAGACATGGCAGCTTAAGCTTCTGAACTTCATACCCCTCTTCAACGGTACGCCGCACAATAATGTTTTCCCCTGAAACCTTGATAGAACTTGCATATGTTGCACACGGAATATTCAGCATTGCGGCAACTTCCGGTCCAACCTGCCCTGTTTCTCCGTCTGTGGCTTTTTCTCCGGCAAGCACAAGATCAAATAAACCAAGCTTTTTCAGCGTCTTAGCAAGAACCAGAGATGTAGCCCATGTATCGGCACCAGCAAATAATTTATCCGAAATGAGATAAGCTGAATCGGCTCCAAGTGCCAGCGTCTCTCTTAGAGCAATATCTGTCTGAGCAGGGCCCATGGATAGCACATTCACACTGCCTCCATATTCTCTGCGTAGAACAAGCGCTGCCTCAAGTGCGTTGAGGTCAAGAGGGTTGACTATATTGCCCTCCCCCTCTCTTATCATTGTTCCATTGACGGGATCCATTTTTATTTCATCAGAATCAGGCACCTGCTTGACAAGAACTGCAATCCTCATAAAAACCCATCACCTCTCGAATCTTTGTAGAATCAAAAATAATTTCAATTAAAGCCATAGATCCTTCGATTGCGGTAAAAACAGCATGTTACTTGGCTATAATAAATTCTGACAACTTAACAACTTTGTATCCAATAATTATTTAAATATATATCTCTGAATTATGGCTATAATACTAGCTATATTTAAAATTGTCTACAATAATTTTCAGTATCCAAATACTTGCAATTGGAATAGAATATGATATTATTATCGCGATGAACCGTAAGTAAAATTCCAGTGATAATTTTGCACACTATTTTTTTGTTTTTAGGAAAAATCTTTATTCTCCGCAGAAGCAAAAACCCATATGACATCATGACGAACAGAAAGGAGGAGCAAAAAGCGAAGCATAAGGGACAAGACAGCAATGTTATTTATCAAGCTTAAATAGACTCATCCATTTATTTTGTTGATAACAATCAGGAGGAGGAACATATTATTATGAAAAAATTTATCATCTGCACACTTGCAGCCATCACAGCGGCAACCTTATTTATTGTGAGCGCCTATGCAGCTCCCATTAAAATGAAGGTTGCCTATGTAGTTCCAGAAGCGCAGTCGACCCATATCGCTGCTGAAAAATTTTTTAAGCCATACGTTGAAAAACATTCCAACGGGCAGATCATCGTAGAACTCTACCCTAATGGGCAGCTTGGCGGAGACAGGCAGGCTATCGAAGCGGTAGGGCTTGGTACGATCCATATGACAATACCGGCAGTGGCTGTACTCTCAGGTTTTGAGCCGCGTTTTCAGGTATTTGACCTCCCATTCCTTTTTAACAGCAAACAGGAAGTCTATAAAGCTCTTGATGGACAACTTGGAAACAAGCTTAATGCGCTCCTTCCTCCGCTCGGTCTCAAAAACCTAGCTTACGCAGAGAACGGCTTCCGCATGATAACAAACAACAGAGGCCCGATTACAAAGCCGTCTGATCTGGCCGGCCTTAAAATCCGCACAATGGAAAACCCGATTCACATGGCAACATTCCGCGCTCTCGGTGCAAACCCGACACCGATGAGTTTTGGCGAGCTCTACACCGCTTTGCAGCAGAAAACAGTCGATGCTCAGGAGAACCCGATCCCGCTTATCTATACTTCTAAGTTCTACGAAGTACAGAAATACTGTTCACTTTCCCGACATGTCTATGCAGCAACAGTTCTTCTCGTAAACGACAAGTGGTTTAACAGCCTGCCTAAGAACCTCCAGAAGGTTCTGCAGGATGCCGCAATCATTTACCGAACAGAACAACGCAAGATATCCGACAAGCAGGACAAAGAGATGCTTGAAGGTCTTAAAAAGAACGGAATGAAGATCAACGACATCACTCCGGAACAGAAAAAAGCATTTATTGCTGCAACAGCCAACGTTTACGATGAATTTACCAGAACCGTCAAGGACGGACAGGAGCTAATTGATCTCGCAAAAAAGAAATAGTTTTTTTATTAAAATATTTTTGGGAGAGCCCCTGGAAAACAGGGCTCTCCCAAATTATTAACGGAGGCGAATATCAATGCTAAAAAAATTATGGGACAATATAGAAGAATATTTACTTGTTTACAGCCTTATGTTCTCTGTAGCTCTAATTTTTGTCCAAGTGATAATGCGTTATATATTCAGCAATTCACTATCGTGGAGTGAGGAGCTGGCCCGCTACTTATTCCTCTGGCAGATATGGGTCGGAGCCAGTTACGCTGTTAAAGAACACCGGCATCTTCGAATTGAAATGATTCAGGATTTTATTAAAGATCCCACCAGAAAAAAAATATTTGAGCTGTTTGTCCTGTCATTATGGCTTGGATTTAGTCTATTTCTGACTTTCGAAGGTGCGTCTCTTGTCTCCCTGCTTTTTCAGAGAGGGCAAGTATCGCCGGCAATGCGGGTGCCAATGGCTTATGCATATGCATCTGTGCCGGTAGGATGTGCGCTTATGTCGATCAGACTTATATGCGAAATGGTTAAGATCAGAAGCTCAATCAACAAGAGGGAGGCCGCATAGTTATGGAAATCCTGGTTCTTTTCGGCTCCATGACTATTCTCCTTGCATTATCAGTACCAATCGGGATTGCACTTGGATTTTCAACTGCGCTGACACTTGTATACACAGGCTCAGTCCCCCTTATTATGATAGCGCAGAACGCATTTGCCGCACTTGACTCATTCCCGCTGCTGGCAATACCATTCTTTATGCTTGCGGGGTCACTTATGAGTTACGGAGGGATTTCAAAAAGGCTGGTGGCTCTTGCAGATGCTATGGTGGGAGCGGTTATTGGCGGGCTTGCAATGGTGACTGTCACCGCATGCATGTTCTTCGCCGCGATTTCCGGTTCAGGACCGGCGACAGTTTCAGCAATCGGATCTTTTATGATCCCAGCTATGAAGGAGAAAATGTATGACAATGATTTTGCCGCCGCCCTGACAGCTACAGCGGGTTCAATCGGAGTAATCATTCCTCCCTCTATTCCCTTTGTAATTTACGGCGTTGTGTCCGGCGTATCCGTCGGAGAGATGTTCATCGCAGGCATCCTTCCCGGAATAATTATTGGTCTTTCCTTGATGACAATGTCCTATAAAATAGCCAAGAAACGCAACTACCCACGTGCGCCAAAGAACATTTCCATAGGTAAAGCATTTAAAGAAGCATGGTGGGCGCTGATGGTTCCTGTGATTATCCTGGGTGGCATTTACGGAGGTATATTTACCCCTACAGAAGCTGCAGTTGTTGCGTCCGTCTATGCCCTTCTGATAGGCAAGTTCGTTTACGGAGAACTTGACTTTAAAACTATATATGACGCTTTCAAGGACGCCTCCCTTGTCAACGGAGCTACTACCTTTATGATTGGCCTCTCTATGTCATTCGCAGCATTCCTTGCAATGGAGCAGGTTCCTGCAAAGATTAGTAGCTGGATGCTTTCTCTCACATCCAGCCCAATAATGATCCTGCTTATTATAAACATCCTACTCCTTATAGTCGGATGTTTTGTAGATAATATTTCTTCTATGATCATCCTTACACCTATACTTCTGCCGATAGTCACAAGAATAGGAGTGGATCCGGTGCATTTCGGGCTTGTCATGACAGTTGCTCTTGCAACAGGTTTTGTAACGCCTCCGTACGGAGCAAATCTTTTCGTTGCATCAGCCGTCTCTGGAGTAGACATGGTAAGACTCTCTAAAGCTGTTATACCGTTTATATTTGTTATGATATCGTGTCTGATAATATTCACATATATTCCGGCAATAAGTATGTCTCTTGTCTGGCTGTTAAGGTAGAATAACATGGAAACAGTTTCATCCTTCTGTCTAAGCAGCAAAAGAGAATGGGATGCTACTGTTCCTTATGGAAGGTTGCTCGCAATTACAGATAAACCGTGTTTCCGCAGCATTGATAATATAGATGCATATCTGGCAGAAAGACTGGCAGGCTCTTTTCAAGCCCAGAAACTGAAAGAACTTGCCGGCAGAGCGGGTAAAGCTTTGATAATCTGCGATGATTCAACACGCCCAACCCCTACCTCAAAAATTCTGCCTGTGATATCCCGATTCCTTGAGCAGGCAGGGGTAAGCACCGATAAACAAAGAATACTGTTTGCAACAGGCTCTCACCGGGAAATATCCGAGAGCGAGGCATTTGATAAAATTGGCTCATGCCTATGGGGCAGGATCGGTTGGCTAAGCCACAAATTCAACTCTGAACTTGTAAAAATTGGAAATACACCATCCGGTATTCCCATAGAAGTAAATCCTCTACTCCTGGACTATCGCTGTATAATAGGAATCGGCAGCGTATTTCCTCATCGTTACTGTGGATGGTCAGGAGGCGGTAAAATTATATTGCCTGGGGTAAGCGGGGTTCAGTCCGTTTCTCAAACTCATTGGATGCCATATTATGACAATTCGATATGCTTAGGAAACAGTAACAATCTTGCTATAAATGAGATAATGGTGGCAGCCAAGACAGCGGGGCTCTCATTTCTTATACAGTGCATATGTGACGGAAGCGGTAAATTAAGCGATATTATTGCAGGAGAACCCGAAGAGGCCCATAAATCGGCAATTACCAAAGCAAAATCTATTATGTCGGTTGAAGTTCCGGTTGCGGACGTTGTTATCGTCCAGGCATGGCCGGAAGAAATAGATTTGTGGCAAGCAGGTAAGGCTCTGTACGCAGCAGAAAACGTCGTTTCTTATGGCGGACATATCATAGTAGTTGCATCTCTAAGAGAAGGTATAGGGCCACACAGAACGTACGCTAAGCTTATGAGTGCTCCCGAGGAAAAAATACTTAAATACAAAGAACGCCGCGATATGGTTGGTCTTGCCGCAGCGGCAGCTTACGCAACATATCAAGTCCGCAAAAAAGCAACAATATCATTTGTCTCCGACAGCCCCGATCTTAATGAAATTGCTGACATAAGCGGGCTTAAGTTTTACCATAATCTTCAAGCTGCCATTGATTTTTTACTGAAAAATAATAATAGCCTGACCTTTTCTGTACTTCGTGAGGCACCATTGATACTGCCAATGGCAAAGGGAGTCAATAATAACCAATGATTAATGAAAATTCAAATCTTGCAGATACTGTATATTTTACACTCAAAAACAGGATACTAAGGGGTGAATTACGTCCAGGCACAGCATTACGTGAAGAAAATCTTTCAGATGCATTTCAGGTAAGCAGAACTCCATTAAGAAAAGCGCTAACCCATCTTATGGCGGAGGGCTATTTGGTCAAGGGAAAAGACAGGACATTAAGGATTCCAGAGATTTCGCCGGATGAGCTGCGGGACACACTCTCTGCCCGCAAGCTGCTTGAAATTGCTTCGATAGAAGAGGCTGCGCTAAGGGTGACAAAAGAGGATACAGAACGCATAGAACATTTTATCTGGGATGAAGAAGAAGCAATGAAAATGCATGATAATTTGCTTGTCTCCTCCCTCGACCGCATGTTTCACAACTATCTTGCCAAAATTTCAGGCAACAAAATATATGAGGAATTTATAGGCCAGCTTGGTTATAAAATATCGCTCTACCTTGCATTGAGCAATACTCTCGGAGAGGTTATCACAGAAGCTCTGAAAGAGCACATGGATATACTTAACGCTTTGAAACTCAGGATGCCAGACAGAGCGGCAAGAGCGATGAAGATCCACCTTGATAATGTAGAGCAAAGAATGTTAGAATCTATCGTGCAAGAAGAGAAAGCCGCCATACGGCTATCTGTTTTTAATTCTAAAACGAAAAAAACTAAAGATTATATGAGGTGATTTATTATGAAGTTCCCAAATAGCCGTATGTCATCTATACAGATGTCGGGTGGGATACGGGAAATACTGGGAAGGGCGGAAGAACTCGAAAAACAGGGCAGAAGCATAATCCACATGGAAATAGGCCGTCCTGACTTTGATTCTCCGAAATGTGCCAAGGATGCGGCAATCACAGCATTAAATAACGGAGATGTCCATTACACCGACATGGCCGGCACATATGATCTCCGCAAGGCAGTAGCTGATAAATATAACCGTGAGAACGGCATGGATATCGACCCAAACCGCAACATAGTCATCACGGCAGGAGCAATAGAGGCGCTGACAGCAGCATTTCTGACCATGCTTGAACCAGGTGACGAAGTCATTGTACCTGCCCCTTACTTCTCTGCCTATGCAGACCAGATCTCTATCGCAAATGGCGTATTAAAAAAAGCTGCTACTACAATGAAAAGCGGATTCCGCCTGCAGATCGATGATCTCAAAGCCATTATCACACCTAAGAGCAAAGTGCTTCTGCTGAATACTCCGAACAATCCAAGCGGAGCTGTTCTCACGAGACAGGATCTTGAAGAAATATCACGGTTTGCGATTGAAAACGATTTATGGGTCATTTCGGATGAATGCTACGAAAAATTCCTGTATGACGGAGAACATGTCAGCATTGCCGGCCTGCCCGGAATGGCTGAGCGGACCGTGACGATTTCTGCTTCCTCAAAGACATGGTCGATGACCGGCTGGCGTATAGGATGGATAGTATGTCCTCAGGACATGAGGCCTTATGTCAATAAATGCCACCAGAATCTCACTACCTGCGCCACATCGTTTGCTCAGGCCGGAGTTGTTGAAGCCTTCAGGCATGCAGATCAGGATGTTGTCAAAATGGTGAGTGAATACAGGCGCCGCCGCGATATGGTTATGGAATGGCTCAACAAAATAGACAGATTTGAATATATTGTTCCCGCCGGTGCGTTCTATGCGTTTCCAAAAATTTCGTCACTGGGCATGGACGGGTTCAAATTCTGTTCGTGGCTGCTTGAAGAAACCGGCGTATCTACTGTTCCCGGAGAAGTATTCGGCTGTCCTGGGCATATTAGGATCGCATACTGCCGCTCATATGAATATATCGAAGAAGGCATGAAACGCATAAAAGAAGCGGTGGCAAAACTGTAAAATCTGCCACATAATAAATTATACGAACACAAATTATGGAGCGCCTCTTAGCGGGGGCTCCATAGTGTTGTTTAAGGTCGGCCTTAAAAATTGAACTCCGGAGGATCATAAGATGAAATATACCATTCCATACGGAAAAACACATGTTGAGCTAGATGCGCCGGAAAAATCCGTTATTTTCACAGGAGAGATGACGAATCTTCCTGCCTTGAGTAATTTAGAATATTCTATTATTGATGCTCTTGATAACCCGATCGGAACTCCGCCGTTTAAAACTCTTGCATCCGGCAAATCCAACATCGTTTTTCTGGTCGAGGACAATACAAGAGAAACACCGTTAGCAGAGATGCTTCCTGTTATAGTAAATTACCTGAATAAGAATGGGGTAAAAGATGAGTCAATCAGTTTCATGACTGCACCAGGCACACACAGGTCAATGACGGATGATGAACTGCGGGAAAAACTCGGTCCGAGGATATTGCAACGTTTTAATGTCAGGCAGCATAATGCGACTGTAAGCTCTGACATCTTTGACTTGGGCTGTATAGAAGTTGAAGGCTATTCTGTGCCGGTCCATGTTAACCGTTACGCATTGGAGGCGGACCTTCTTGTTGGCTTGGGCAATATAGTCCCCCACTGCAATGCAGGATATTCAGGCGGCGCAAAAATCGTACTGCCAGGAATCAGTGATTTTGCTTCCACGTCTGCTGCACATGCAGCTGCGGTTTTCTGTTCAGACATACCTCTTGGCGTAATAAATGGCAATCTATGTCGTCATGCAATTGAAGAGGCTGCTAAAATTGTTGGACTTGATTTTATCTTGAACGTCGTAATGAACTGCAAGGGAAAACCCGCAGGAATTTTCACCGGCGATTTTGTTAAGGCGCACAGGACAGGATCTCTTGTCTCAGAAAAATCTTTTCAAACAATCATCCCGACCACAGCTGACATTGTTGTCGTCAGCTCATATCCTGCGGACATTGACTTCTGGCAGGCGGGAAAGGGTCTTGCCTGCGCTTATTACGCTGTAAAAACCGGAGGTGTCATCATTCTTGCCGCTTCCTGCTATGAAGGTCTTGCGAATAACCATGACCGTTATCGCGAATATCTTAATATGACACTTCAAGAAATAAGTGCTCTCGTAAAATCAACTTCTCCTGGTGACTTGGAAGCGGACATTGTAGCTGCATCCGTAGCAGCGGAAAACCGCAGAATAAGGGACAAAGCCAGAATTTTTGTCGTAAGTGAAGGTCTTACTTCGAAAGACGTTAATGACCTTGGATTCAAACAGTTTAAATCGGTACAGTCCGCTTTAAATGAAGCTCTGACAATCATTCCTTCAGCAAAGATAGGCATCCTGCCTAAAGGCGGCATATCTCTGCCTGTAATCAAATAGACGCCTTTAGAAATACGATTCAACTCTCACGACCCAGCGTGCCTTTTTTGACTAACAGCCCTATCGGAAGAATAATCGTACTTGCTATTTATATGTATATGTGAATACACAAATACTCTTGCACGTGAATTTATGGGTGTTATAATGCGGATAAAGATATTAAAAAACAGGGGAGAGTGTTTTAATGATCTCAAATCCACAGGTCAGCCCGGTTATTATCGCATACGACAGCATAATTAAAATGATTGCAGACGGCCGTCTGAAACCCGGAATGCACCTGCCTACCATAGACCTAGCCAAAGGTTTCGGCATGAGCCGTACTCCCGTCATCGAAGCATTGAAGAAACTTGAAAATGAAGACGTCGTAGTCTTCAGGTCAGGAAACGGGGCATGGCTGGCAAATCCGACCACAAACGAGGTCCGCGACCTTTATTTTCTGAGAAAAGAACTGGAAGTACTTGCTTTGAAGCTTTCTATTGACAACATCAAATCCACAGATCTTATCGAGATGAGAAAATACGCGTATCTTGAGATTGAATACATCAATCTTGGCGACAAGGTCAGCACTTTTAAGGCCGGACTCGATTTCCATAAAGAGCTGCACTCACACTGCACCAACAAATACCTTGTAAATTGCATAAACAGAACCCTGTCTACAATATTTGCCTACCTTGTGATGCTTGATCA
>JAJFTP010000017.1 GCA_021372895.1 Synergistaceae bacterium | reverse complement strand
TTCCCACCGTCTTTCCCGCATGCTTTTGATCAGGAAGGACACTGTTCCTCGAAAGAGGGACATAACAAATCACCATAGTGACTGAACTATTTCGAGTGCGTTTCGAGATCGGGAACCCAGTATGTTGGTATGATACGAGCGACTTCAATATTTTAGAGCCACCGGTTCTCCGCTAAATAACATACAGAGAAGACGAAAAACAGAGGTTTTGAATCCACTAGTAGCAAGAGGTGGGAAAGTTGAGTTAAAAAGACAATGAAAAAAGGACTGGAGGCCGACGGAAGTCAGCCTCCGGATATAAGCCCCTCAGAGATCAAAAATCTTCAGTACTTCAGGGTCTTCCTGCCTTCCAATTAAACTTCCGGCTATGAACAAAGCGGCTGCGATCGACAAAGCAGGGACTATAGCTGTTGTCCCTCCAATGCTCGTCTTTGTTATGTTGAACCAGAAAAAAGAGGCGGATCCGGCAGCCATAGACATAATCGCCCCTGTGGAGTTCGCGCGTTTCCAATATAAGCCGAATATAGTCGGGCAGAAAAAAACGGCCTCAAGTCCGCCGAACGCGAAGAGGTTTATCCAGACCAAAAGGGACGGCGGCTTCATTGCGGCAAAGAACACCAGGATACCCACTATGCTGGTTACCGCCAGGCTCATCCTGCGCACTTTTCTCGGCGTGAGCAGCGAGGTGTCGTTCTTGGCTATGTAATAAAAATATAGGTCTTTTACTATTGCGGCGGAGCACATTATGAGCATGGAGTCTACGGTGGACATGATCGCTGCCAACGGCCCCGCTATGAATATGCCGGCCCAGAAGGGCGACAGAAGGCGCAGCGTCAGAGTTGGGACAGCGAGGTCTCCGACCTCTATGTCCGGCAGCACGGCACGCCCCATCGCTCCTACGAGGTGCATGGAGAGCATCGTGAAGCCAACGACAAATGTGCCTATTATCATCGCGTTATGCATCGACTTTGAATCCCTGTAGCCGAGACACTTTTGAGTCGTCTGCGGAAGGCCGAGTATGCCGAAGCCGACCAGTACCCAGAAAGAAAGTATGAACGGCTTTGGGATGGCGCCCCCTGCTCCGCTGGGTGTGATAAGCGCGGGGTCTATAGACTTCAGCGTTGACATTATGCGGGCAACGCCTCCGCCTGCTGTTATGACTGCTGCCAATATCGCGACAGAGGCGAAGAGCATCATCAGTCCCTGTATCATATCGGTCAGCACGACGGCACGGAAACCGCCGACCGTGGTGTAGATGATCACAGTGAGCCCGAATATGAGCAGCCCGGTCTGATAAGAATAGCCGGTAACAGACTCAAAGAGCCGGGCTCCGCCGATGAACTGCGCGAGCATGGAAGCCATAAAAAAGACAAGAAGCGCGACCGAGGCGAATATAACTACGATATCGCTGTGGTAACGCGCGCGAAGAAAGTCCGTTATAGTAACTGATTTGGTCCGTCTTGCAATTATGGCAAAACGGGTCCCGAGGACACCAAGAGTAAGGAACGCTGTAGGGACCTGTATCATAGAGAGAAGGATCCAGCCCAGCCCGACCTTGTAGGCCACGCCGGGCCCGCCTATGAAGCTGCTTGCGCTTGTGTAGGTCGTGATTATGGCCATGGCGAGCACAAAGCCGCCCATAGAACGGCTGCCGATGAAGTATTCCTCCATGAATCCGGACGTATCCTTTTTTTTATTGGAAATGCTGCTGCCCCATACTGCGATCCCCATGATGAAGACTAAGTAGAGGATCAGGGGGATCACCATCTGAACACGATCAGTCATCGCTTGTCTCCTCCCCGTCGATAGGCAGGTCCTTGAAGAAGAGCCTTACAATTATCCAAAGCAGGATCGAAATGCCTGCGTAGCCGGCTATACAGCTGTAGAAGAACCACTCGGGAAACCCGAAGACGTATCTGTATTCCGACGGGTCATTGCCGAACCCGTATGCGGTCACATACCACCAGACAAAAAAAAGCACGTAAAGCCCCAGGACTATCGCTGTTTCTTTTTTAGCAGTTTTGAGATCCTCACGATATGCCAAAGCGTTGCCCCCTCGTGTTCCCGCCGTTTTACGGCTGCGGCAGCGATGAAAAACATAGACCTTTGCCTGTGGAAACGGTATGATTGTAGCGTAAGATCTCTTTAAAGTTAAGACCGGAAGGGGCGTTATATATGGTGGATATGACAGAGGCCAGGAAGAAAAGTTACGAAGTGCTCGGACGGACAGTCTGCAGGGTGCTCAACTCACATGGTTTTAATGCGCAGTATGTGCCGGACGGAAAGGGGGCGCTCGATGCCGCGCTGAAGCTCATACCGAAGGGCGCCAGTGTGGGGGTCCCTGGGACTGTCACGATACGCGAGATAGGTTTGATACCGGCTCTGGAGGAGCGCGGCTCTAAGGTGGCGGTCCACTGGGATCCTGATCTGAAACCGGAGGACATGCCGGGCAGGTTCATGGAACAGCTCACATCAGACTGGTTTGTAACGAGCACGAATGCCCTCTCTGTGGATGAGGGTGTGTTCGTCAACATCGACGGATCGGGCAACAGGATCGGAGCGATGTCGTGGGCCCCTGGAAAGCTGCTGATCATCGCAGGGATAAACAAACTCGCACCGGATACAGCCTCGGCTCTAAGGCGTGTGAGGGACAAGGCGACACCTCCGAACGTCATCCGCCTCGATGGAGATGCGCCATGCGGTTCCGTCGGGCACTGCATAAACTGCAGCAGTCCGGGGCGCGTTTGCCGTATCGTAATGATGATGGAGCGTCCGCCGATGGGCCGTGAGTGCCACGTTATCATAGCAGGGGAGGATCTTGGGTATTAAAGCTGATCGATCCGCCGGCTGCAGTTTTACGTGCGGTCCCGGCACCCGATCGATTTGCTGCGGCCCTCGCATTTAAGGTAAATTTTCAGTCTGCCGGACTAAGTATGATAAAGGTGCTGTCCCCGTCCGGTCCAAAGTAGCTTGAAACAGCTGCGTAAATGGGTACGGGGCATATTTTCAGCTCGTCGGGGAACCTGAAGAGGACCCTTTTATCGCTCTTGGTATTTATCGCTTTGCTGATTTCCGCCGCGGTCGCCGCGGCGGCGCTGTTGTCGTATACTATGTTTACTGCATTTTTGCCTTTGAATATTTTTGCTTCTATTACAGCCTTTTGCGGGCTTCTTGAATTCCACCCCGAACCGGCCGAGGATCTCAAATATATGCAATCACTTGTTTGTTTTGCGGTGACTTCCAGTACCCAGTTGCCCGGCATAGTCTTGTGGTCGATGATGAGAGTTATATCTCCCGAGCCTATCCGGCTCCACATATCAGGCATATCATTTGTTTTTTCCGCAAGCGTCCTGACCGCAGATACCGCCAGCAGGCGGCACTGTTTTGCCTCATGCGCATTGTAAGCCGATTTTGTCGCTATCCGGTAGCCGATGAATACGAATGAGAGCAACACCATAACGGCGAAGATGGATGCTATTATTTTTTGCGGCGGAGTTAGTCTGTCCTTTGACATAGTGTATATTATACATTCATGCAGTAGTATTGGTGGTAAAATACAAAAGGTGATAAAAAATATGTATAAAAAAATCCTCAAGGACGAGTTTTGGCTCGTCTTCCCCATCTTCAATAGAAAGGAGATAGCCTCTCCTGGGCTGACGGACAAATTATGGATTTTGACAACATACCGAACAAAACCATCAACAGGATATTGACTGCCGCGGCGGTCCTATTCCTGATGTTCTGGGCCTGGAAGTGGTTCGGGCCGGGACATGCGGAATTGCGCGGCAGCGGAGAGGCTGCTGTGCGCGCTGCCGGTTTTGGCTTGATGGATATGGTTTGGATCAGCATTGCGGTCGTCTGCGGGGGATATCTGCTGTGGAGGCTCCTTACCTTCTTATTCTGGCATAAATACTTTAACGATGAAGAACCGCCGGATGATCCGGAGGAATGATCTTATAGCCTGTGATAATCTGTGACCTCGATGCCTTTTTTCAGGACGATGGCCCGGACCATCTCCTCTTTGTCGCACGGATAGCTGCACGCCAGCCCGCAGCTTGCCGAGAGCTGCCGCGGCACCGGGATGATGCGGACGTCAAGGCCTGCGCTGCGGCAGGATTTTTCGAAAAACAGAGCCATGTGCGTAGTGTCGAATGTAGCGAGACATTCCATATAAAATCACCGCCCGGAGAGGTATCTATTGTGCCTTATTCCGCAATTATACGTGGACTTGGAGATTACTGACATGTAAAATTCACTGATTAACTTATTAAGCAACGTCGGTTTTTAATCTTGAGGGGGTAGTGTGTAATATGTTTCTAACCAAAAAAATGGCAGCATGCCTGATTTTAGCGCTGATGTTCTCCTTTGCGGCAGCCGGAGCTGCCTTTGCGCAGGATGTTATAGGCTGTGTCAGTCCTCAGAAGATCATGTTCCAGCACCCTAAATTCCAGCAGGTGCAGAAGCAGATCAAGGATATGGCCGATAGCAAGCAGAAAGAGACCAAAGCCGCGATCGACAAGGAATCAGACGACAAGAAAAAGTCCCAGATCTACCAGACAAAGCGCCAGGAACTTGCAAAGGAAGAGGCAAAGCTCATGGAGCCGATCTTCAAGGACATCAACCTCGCGATACGCACGGTGGCGAACGCCAAGAAGATCACCGTAGTCGTTGACAAGGACGCCGTATTCTACGGAGGGATCGATATTACGGACGCAGTTATTGCCGAACTCAAACGTAAATAGTTTGACCACTTTAAGCATGCTGCGTTAAATTGACAGCAATGGGAGCAAAAAATCAGGACTGCAATGTCCTGATTTTTTGCTATACTGTCCGGAAAGGTATAAATATAACAGACGGAGGTGCACTTTTATGACCGGGGATTTTAAAACAGACATAGTCCGGATAGATATACCGGAGGACTGTAACGTAATAATCGGGCAGAGCCACTTCATAAAGACCGTTGAGGATATGTACGAGGCGCTTGTGACGTCGGCGCTGGCGCTTGAGTTTGGCATCGCCTTCTGTGAGGCGTCCGGCGACTGTCTCATAAGATATGACGGGAACATGGAAGATCTCATCCTGGCCGCTATAAGGAATGCAAAAAAAATCAACGCAGGCCACGTGTTCGTCGTTATGCTGCGTAACGGCTATCCAATCAACGTGCTTGGCCGGATAAAAGACCTGCAGGAGGTCTGTCGTGTTTTCGCCGCCACAGCGAATCCCCTTGAGGTACTTGTAGCCGAGACGGAACAGGGCAGGGGAGTGATCGGAGTGATCGACGGCTCCAAGACCGTCGGCGTAGAGGACGATAACGGCAAAAAGTGGCGCATAAATCTTCTGCGCAATATCATAGGATACAAGAGATAGTTCTTTAGAAGAATAGAGGACTGCGGCTAAGGCATGCCTCAGGAAGCGATCGCAGGGACGGCTGGGCAAGCTGTTAAGGCGTGGCGGCATCGGATGACTGATCTTTAATGTTTCTTCCGCCTTGCTCCTGCAATTGTTTTCCGGCTGTTTGACCGGCTCCTTGGCCGTCTGCCCTGACCTTACCGCGGCTTCCTTATCATGCCGCAAACAACGCACACGCCGGATACGAACAGTCCGGCGAAGAGCGGGTCGCCCGGCGATCCTGTGAAGACCCATCCCAGGGTGCCGGCGAGCCCTCCTGCACTTGAGGCAAGCGCCCATGCCGGGGAAAGGGCTCCGGGTCTCAGCACCGCTATGACAAACGGCAGGAAAGTTCCGGCCCCTCTCAGACCCATGCTGAGATAACTCCATTCAAGTATCATGGAACCGGCTCCGCCTACGCCGGATATGGCCGCGAGCGCAACTATGGCGCCGGCTAGCCCCCTCTGTACGGTGATCTCGCAGTCCCGATGCCTTTCCATAAAGCTCCGCGGGATCAGGTTCTTCGCTATGTTTGTGGAGATCCCCAGAATCAGCCCCGCTGCACAGCCTATGACCGTTATAAGTATCCCGCCCCATATAAGCCCGCCTATAACCGGCGGGAACGTGTCCATAATAAACCACGGCAGGACCTTCTCAGGAAGCATATCTATACCGCGTGCGCGGACGGAGAGTCCTATCCAAGTCCCCAGCAGACCCATCGGCGGCATCAGAACGGCCGAGGCGAACGCCCCGTTCCTTGCTGTCCTCGCGTCCTTTGCCGCGGCAAGGGACTGTATATATATCTGGGTCGTAAAGACGCCGACGACCATCGAGGCAAGGTAGCCAAGTTCGGTGAAGAATCCGCGCCCGAACGGGTTGAACCACGGATGCAGCGGGAGCGCGGATGCGACGGATGCAAAGGTGTTGCCTCGGTAAAAAGTTCCTCCGACGCAAATCAAAAGCACGATATAAAGAAGAAGTATCTTTGCTTTGCCAAGCGTGCTGTAACTTTTCATGCCTCCGGCGGCTATGAAGCCGAGGACAGACAGTGCGGCAAGCAGGGCCGCGCTCCATGCGGACAGCGGGAAAATGCCGCGGAGCATGGCTATGCAGGAGAGGAATTGTGCGCATATCGATATAAACGTGCCGACCGAGGATGAAATAGTGGCGGTGAAAGAGACGGCGCTGCCGTAAAAGCTGTCTCTGCCCCCGTAACTTCCGGCAAGGTAATCGGCTACCGTAGTTATCCCGGAATTTCTCACGGGAACGGCAAAGCGGAGACCCAGCAGCAGACATCCTATCCCCCCGCCCAGAGTGAACCACACTGCCGTCATGCCGCTGCTGTAGGCCATCTGGACCGTGCCTACGGTAGAGGCCCCGCCTACCAAGGCGCCGAGCAGTATGCCCGCCACACCGGCCGAAGAGGAACTTCGTCCGCCGAGGTTATAGTCTCTGCTGCCGGAGCTTCCGCCGCCCATCAGGGTCCCGGCTGCTACGAACGCGCCGAGCGTCAGGAAAGCCGCTGCGTAAAAAGCAAACATAATACAAAAGCCACTTCCTCTCGCGATGCGTATCCTATATTACTCTTTATAGGCCGGTGTGCCAATGATGCACTTGTATTAAAAGGTTTTCTTTGTTATTCTTTAGGCGATAAGGTAATTTTCAGTTAAATTTTTAAGGAGAGGGCGATCATAATGACTTTACGCGAGATCGCGGAATTGCTTGGCGCCGGGAATATAAGCGCCGGCGGCGGATCTGATGAAAAAACAGTGTCTAACGCCTATGCATCTGACCTGATGAGCGACGTGCTTGCCTTCTGTTCACCGGGCTCACTGCTCCTGACGGGGCTTACAAACGCGCAGGTAGTCAGGATCGCGCAGATGCTTGACATGCCCGCCGTCGTCTTCGTAAGGGGAAAGATCCCGCTTGAAGAGACTGTCGGTCTTGCAAAAGAGGCGGGCATTCCGATCCTTCTTACAAAATACAGCCTTTATGAGGCATGCGGCATACTCTATGCTCGCGGGCTCGGACCCTGCTATAAGCCCGACGCAGGGGAATAGGGCATATTGCTATGGCAAAAAAGGAAGTCAGCCGGTTCCGGTGTTCCGAGTGCGGCTATGTAAGCCTTACGATGGTGGGCAGATGCCCTAAGTGCGGCGTATGGGGCTGCATTGAAGAAGAGGCCCCCGTCATTATGACCGGACAGGGCGTGCCGCTTGCGTCGGGGACGGCTCATCCGATTTGCGGACTCGACGTGGCTGAGCAGGAACGTATACCCTCAGGCATCGGGGAGCTTGACCGCGTACTCGGCGGCGGATGGGTGCGGGGCGGAGTTACGCTTTTGGGGGGAGAGCCGGGTGTAGGCAAGTCGACGCTGTTGCTTCAGGTCTGCGCCGAAATGGCAAAAAACGGCAACAGGGTCCTCTACATATCAGGCGAGGAA
>JAJFTP010000016.1 GCA_021372895.1 Synergistaceae bacterium | reverse complement strand
GCTCAAAAAAAAATATAACGAAATCTTTGGTCCCGAAGGAGCGACTAAAACTAGTTTCTACAGAAAACAAAAAGCTGACGGTTAAGAGACAGTGCGAACTGATCGAGGTGAATCGCAGCAGCGTTTACCGCAATCAAAGCCAGGAACTATCCGATCCGACACACGGAGAGTCTGCGGAAAACCTGGACATCATGAAAATCATTGATAAGACACATATGGCGAAACCAGCCTGGGGATATCGCAAAATGACTGACTACCTGCGAAATCATTACGGCTGCAAAGTCAACAGGAAACGCATACGCCGCCTGATGCGGCTGATGGATATTATCGCGTTATATCCGGGGCCTAACCTGAGCAAAAAGTATCACGCACAATATGTACGGCCATATCTGTTGCGCAATCTGATGATCGATCATGAGGATCAGGTCTGGGGTGTGGATATAACCTATCTGCCGTTTAAGAAAGGTTTTCTGTACTTGTTTATCATCATCGACTGGCATACTCGCGGGATCGTAGACTATGAGATCAGTTACACATTGGAAAAGGAATTTGTATTAAGATGTCTCCATCGTGCTCTCAGCCACCGTAAACCGGAGATTATCAACTCCGACCAGGGCAGCCACTTCACAAACCAGGCCTACCTGGATCTGATGGAGAGCAACGGAGTGAGGATATCAATGGACGGCAAAGGCCAGGCGTTGGACAATGTTCGCACAGAACGTTTTTTTCGCAGCTTGAAATACGAGGATATCTACATCAACGAGTACATCACACCAAAGGAGATGATCGCAGCCGTCAACAAATACATTTATGACTACAACACGATCCGCCCCCATGCATCGCTGGGGGGACTTACTCCCGATGCTTTTACCCGGCAACAAAAGACCCAAGCAGCCTAATGAAAGGAGTTATTCGGATCATCTTAAATTCTGTGTCTTGACATTGGGGGGCACTTTATTTTGCCTTTCAATGCATAAGCTTTTGCAGAAATACAATTTTCACAGCGCATATTTTTATTCCATACGCTGTAACATTTATAAGGCTGTTCTTCTATTCTACCGTCATCAGATAATAAATATTGAGTTACCATTGATACGTCAACAAGTCTCACAATATTAAATATCTTTTTCTGAACCGACATAAATACCAACAGTTCCTCCATTGAAAAAATCATTCCGGTTTCTCTCCTTAGCATTCATGTCCAAAAATCACAAAACAAACATATTAAGACGGTCTTCTCTTTTTTATAAAGAGAGGCTATATTCTATCTTAAATTTATAAATATTCCCAGCAGTTTGTCGGATTTAATTTCAGGATCAGGACTTATATGCCATTCTGACAGAGGAAGCCGGTATGCGAGTTATAAAGTCGAACTGATCTGTGGCCGGGCCTATTTTACAAGGCATCAGGCAGAGCATGGCATATTCGAGTATATTGAAATTTATTACAACAGATATCACTTACACGCCGATACCTTTAGGCGATGGCATCGCCACTTCGCGTGGTGTTCTCAATGCCGCACTTCGCTGTTGTGCCCCATCGGCTCGCGCGGCAGGTCCACTGCCGCTTATCTTACTTTCTGTACTTCCACTTGTCCTTTGCCCAGAATTCGCCGTTTACTCCGTATTTGTCCTCGTCAAGGAATACTCCTCCAAAGCTTATGTTGTACCTGGCTCCTCCGAACAAGCCTTCGACGAGCAGTTCAAGAACATTCCTGTCAGATCTAATAATCCTGCTATTGTAGGTCCTTCCGAATATGTCCCTTATCACTATCTGTTCATTCTTATCCCAACGGATATTTTGTCCGTAATGTTTTCCCGGATTGCCCGGCCTTCCCGGGTATCCCGGATATGGGGGATAACCGTATCCGTCTGGGTAACCGAAGACGATCAGCAGGTTGCCTCCCTGCGTGTATCTCATCTCGCGGATAACAACGCCGTCTCTCTTCTCCTGCTGTTCGGGTGCCTGCCATACAGGACCGTTCTGCTGGCTCTGCTTTGGCATATCCTTCTTTTCCTTAGGAGCGGCAATGGCTGTCCCCGAAAGAAGAAGGAACGCGGCAATCAGGGCCAGTGTCTTCCTTGTCCTCTGTAAGCGTTCATTTCTCATACAGATCCCTCCGGTTCGTAAAATTTGCATTTCATAATTTCTACCTTATTATCATAACCCTGAAATGTGGAGATTTTATGTGAAAGAGCAGATAAGTGCGGCATGAAAATGCCGCGGGAGTCTGAGGTAGACCTGCTTGACAGGCCTACTCCTTCCCCGCCGGTGATAATAATGTACTGCCGGACACCGCCTTCGCTGGCGCAATGAAGATGATGGGTGTTGGAAGCTATACCCAAACAGTGTTTGGCATGCGGTACTCCGCTGAGGACATCATTAAGCATGAATCCAGCCCCTAGGAAATTTCTCTAAAAGACGCAGCTTCCGTTGTAATGATCTTTCTTGATGCCGTTACGGCAGGCGGAGATTCGAAGACAAGATCCGCCATATAACCAGCCGAAAACATAGCTGTGATGTACACTGTAATTTTTGGGCGATAGTAATTTGATACTATTTTTTACAGGCCTTTTTTCTCAAACCAACGAAACAGCAGCAATGTTAATAATATTAATGTAACGATAACCAGCCAGTGATTTATGCCGAGAACTTGGGGAATCGTAATTTTGCCATAGTCTCCCCAGGTCAGTACCGTCCTCTGTAAATAAGGAAAGGTTTCCGCATATATCCCTGCACCGAC
>JAJFTP010000015.1 GCA_021372895.1 Synergistaceae bacterium | reverse complement strand
AAACGCCGGTGCCTACGGTTACTCCATGGCGTCGAACTACAATTGCCGGCTGAGGCCTGCCGAGGCCCTTATAGCCGAAGGCGGCGGCGTAAGAGTGATACGCAGGGCAGATCCATTCGAAAGTCTGACGGCAAATTTCTAAAGGCCTCAGTCTCTGAATATATTTAAGCCCCTTTTTCTTCCCTTGGCTACAACTGAGATCAGTGCCATCATGAAAATTTAAGGGGCTTGTTATTGACTTATATTCTATTGCGTTGCTGTTGCCGGTATGTTATGTCTATTTCAGTGTGCAGACCTTCCCGTCTGCTCCGGTGACTATGATCCTGTCCTTTGCAATGGCCGGTGCGGTTACGACGTTTGCATCAAATGGCGCGCGCCAGACGACGCTTCCGGTCTGTCCGTCAAGACATACAAGCACGTTGCTGTTTGTGCCGAAGAACACCTTGCCGTTAAATCCCGCGGGAGAAGAGTAGACGGATTCATTTGCCTTGTACTGCCATGCAAGGGCCCCTGTTTTGGCATCAAGTGCGCTTACCCAGCCCATTATGTTCCCGAATATAACTTTGCCGTCCTGGACAAGCGGGGATGTCTCTATCTGTGACTTTGAGTCATATCTCCATATTACTGCCTGATGTTTGATCCTTGCGCAGTAAATCTTGCCGTCCTGGCTCGTGAAATAGAGGAGCCCGTCAACGGCCGCAGGAGCAGAGGTTATCGGGCCGCCGACAATCGCGCGCCATTTGAGTTTTCCTGTAGCCGCGTCCAGTGCGAACAGTTTACCCTCATGGTTGCCTATATAGACAACACCGTCGGCGACGATAGGAGAGCCCTGAACGGAGCGCTCGGTCTTGAATTTCCATTTTTCCCAGCCGGTCTTGATGTTGACGGCATAGACATATCCGTCGTTTGAGCCGAAGTAGACGACCCCGTCAGCTACGGCAGGAGATGAACTTATGCTGTTGTGCGTGGTGAATTTCCATATCATCTTGCCAGTCGCCGCGTCCAGACAGTACATGCGGCTGTCATAGCTCCCGACAAAAACCTTTCCGTCTGCGACAGCCGGTGAGGATGTCACCCAGTTTTCCGTGTGGAAGGCCCATTTGGAACTGCCTGTGTAGAGATCAAGCGCGTAGACATTGCCGTCGTTTGAGCCGAAGAATATAGTGTTCCCGTACACTGCCGGGGATGACTGGATCGCGTCGGGCATTTTAACTGTCCAGTCTTTTTGCCCTGTGCAGCTGGGCTGTGCTGCCACCGCAGCCGAAGACCCAGTCCTGAAGGTATTTGCACGGAACATTGGCCAGTTTTCTGCGAACGCTGAGGACGAAAGAGCCAAAAGCAGTGCTGCGGCCGTGGAAAGGATCTTTAAATGTTTATTTCTCATATAATTTCCTCCCTGATGTAATTTTAATATAATTTTAGAACATGTTTATATTTAATGTATCAGTATTTACCGTATTTTCATTTTCTGTATCGGTGAAATGAATGATTGATTATACTGTGCTTTTTCGGCTAGAATATAGTGCTAGCTAAAGGAGTGACAGATGCATGATTCTGGATAAGATCAGGAATTTCAGTATAATCGCGCACGTAGACCATGGGAAGTCTACCCTGGCCGACCGCCTTCTCGAGGCGACCGGAACTGTCGAGAGGCGCAACATGAAGGCTCAGCTTCTTGACATGCTTGACCTTGAGAGGGAGCGTGGCATAACTATAAAATTAGTACCGGTGAGAATGGACTACAAGGCAAAGGACGGCAACGATTATGTTCTGAATCTGATAGACACGCCGGGTCATGTGGACTTCACTTATGAAGTATCGCGTTCGCTCGCTGCCTGCGAGGGTGCGGTGCTCGTCGTAGACGCGGCTCAGGGAGTAGAGGCGCAGACAGTTGCCAACAGCTACCTCGCAACGGACCTTAACCTGGCGCTCATCCCTATTCTCAATAAGATCGACCTGCCGTCGGCGCATCCTGATAGAGTCAGGAAGGAAATTGAGGATATCATAGGCATTGACGCAGAAGATGCGGTCCTTGTGAGCGCAAAGACCGGAGAGGGCATATCCGACGTGCTTGAGCGGATAGTGCGGGATGTCCCGCCGCCTTCCGGAGATGCTGACGCGCCGCTCCAGGCGCTCATTTTTGACTCTGTGTATGACAATTACAAGGGGGTCATTTGTTACGTCCGTGTGGTTAACGGGACATTGAGCGCGGGTAAGTCCGTCCGATTTATGGCTACAGGACGTGACTATGAACTTGACGAAGTCGGGGTATTCAAGCCTGAGATGGTAAATGTGGAAGTGCTTGGCCCAGGCGAGGTCGGATATTTTGCGGCAAGCGTCAAGTCCATCCACGAGGCGCATGTAGGTGATACTGTGACAGATACATCTAAGCCCGCTAAAGCGCCTTTGCCTGGATATCGCAAGATAAAGCCTGTCGTATTCTGCGGCTATTACCCTGTCGAACGGGAGAATATAAACCAGCTTCGCGAGGCCCTTGAAAAATTACAGATAAACGACTCCGCTATCAGCTTTGAACCTGAAAATTCCGCAGCTCTCGGTTTTGGTTTCCGCTGCGGGTTTCTTGGCCTGCTGCACATGGAGATATCAAAGGAACGGCTGAACAGAGAGTTCGGAGTCGACCTTGTCGCTACCGCGCCTAACGTCGTGTATCAGATAGTCCTTACCGACGGAAGTATCATCGAGGCGCACCGGCCGTCTGACTTCCCTGACCTCGGCAGGATAGAAGAAGTTCGCGAGCC
This sequence comes from Synergistaceae bacterium, assembly GCA_021372895.1. NCBI lineage: Bacteria > Thermotogati > Synergistota > Synergistia > Synergistales > Synergistaceae > Synergistaceae bacterium. Next base: position 14,001 of record JAJFTP010000015.1, on the reverse strand, counting down.
TTATATAAAGCTTTCTATATTCATGCCCGATCAGTTTGTCGGAGCCGTTATGCAGCTTTGCCAGGAAAAGCGGGGCACCTATGTCGGAATGGACTACATTACACCGGAACGGGTCAGGCTCACATATAACATGCCGCTCGCCGAGTTTATACTCGACTTCCACGACAGGCTGAAATCGTGCACACGTGGCTATGCATCGCTTGACTATGACCACATCGGTTTCAGGGCGGATAAACTTGTAAAGGTCGATATACTGCTCCAGGATGAACCAGTTGACGCGTTTTCGTTCATATGCCATGAAGATCAGGCATATCACAGGGGACATGCCGTGGCAGGCAGGCTTAAGGAGCTTATACCGAGGCAGCAGTTCGAAGTCCCGGTCCAGGCTGCGGTCGGCAAGAAGGTTATTGTAAGGATGAACATAAAGGCCGTACGTAAGGATGTCCTTGCAAAGTGCTATGGCGGAGACATTACGCGGAAGCGCAAGCTGCTTGAGAAGCAGAAGGAAGGCAAAAAACGCATGAAGCAGGTCGGAAGAGTTTCGATACCTCAGGAAGCATTCCTTGCCTTTATGGATGTGACGAGATCCGAGGATAAATAGTGCGGGACAGAAGCCCGTTTAAACCGCCAGAAGGGGCTATCTCCCTCTATATACACGTCCCTTTCTGTGAACGTAAGTGTCCCTACTGTGCATTTGAGAGCGATGTTCCCTGCGGCGGAGACATAGAGACCTGGCTTTGTCTTCTGGAGAAAGAGCTCAAATGGTGGGGGAGCAGAATAGGAAGGCCTGTATTAAAAACATGTTACATCGGCGGAGGAACACCTACGGTTTTGAGTCCCCGCCATTGGGCTTTGCTCGCCGGGGTCATTGATTCCTATTTCGATTTTGAAGAAAACGCCGAGGTCACGGTCGAGGCAAATCCTAATTCCATGGATGCCGGGCATCTGCTTCTGTGGCGTGACTGGCGTGTCACCCGCGTGAGTATAGGGGTGCAGAGCTTTGATGATGCGGAGCTTATTCAGCTTGGCCGGCTGCACGACAGCGTTCAGGCACATGCGGCGATATCGTCGGCGCTTGCCTCCGGTTTTTCGGTAAATGCGGACTTCATGTTCGGACTGCCGGAACAGACATTTAAAAACTGGGCCATGATCCTTCATGAGGCGGTTCGCTCAGGGGTACATCATATATCTCTGTATCAGCTTTCCATCGAGTCGGGAACTCCATGGGAATCGATGGATACCGATCGCCTATCCGATGGCTTTGCAATGTACCGCTGGGCGCAGTGGTATCTCCCGCGCAAGGGGTTCCATCAGTATGAGGTCGCTAACTTCTCAATGCCCGGGCATGAAAGCAGGCACAACATAAACTACTGGCGCGAAGGAGAGTACCTCGGAGCCGGTCCCGGAGCATCGGGATACCTTGGTGGCTGGCGCTATAAAAACACAGGCAGCCTGAAAAAATACGGAGAGCTGATCGAGGGCGGCAAATGCGCGGCAGTCTCAGGAGAGAGGCTCACAAAAGAAGCGATGGCGGGAGAGGCTGCGGTGCTGGCCCTTCGAATGACGGAAGGCATCGATCTCATCGACTATGAGGGCCGCTTCGGGGTCGCTGCAAAGAATAGAATATATGAGGTGCTGGGAGATTTTTCGGACGATCTGTATGAAATAACGGACAAAAATGTGAGGCTGACCGCAAAAGGAATGAGGATAGCTAACAGGATATGGATGGAATTTGTCTGAACTTAAGCTGCAGACCAGTCCTCCATTTAAGATCGCGGATATATCCTCTATAATCAATAAAGGAACATGACTTAAAATCGGCATGACCGGAGGGGATACTTCTTGAAAGAAGAAATTCAGAACGCCATGCGTAAAATACCGTCAATGAACAAACTGCTCTCTATGGAGTGGATCGCGGAATATGAGTCTGAGATAGGGCATGAGTCCGTAAAGGCGGTCATTTCAGATGTATTGGCTGAACAGAGGACAAAAATACAGAGAAACCCCGATGCTGCTTTTGATGCCGACAGCATTATGCGCGATGCAGAAAAACGCCTCAGATCCAGAGCGTCTTCAAGCCTGCGCCGCGTGGTCAATGCCACAGGAGTAGTCATACACACAAACCTGGGGCGTTCTCTTCTTGCCGAAGAAGCGATAAAAGCCGTAGTGGAGATAGCCGGAAATTATAATACGCTGGAATATTCTACGGAACAGGGACGCAGGGGCCAAAGGAACGACCACATCGAATGGCTGCTCTGCAGGCTTACCGGCGCAGAGGCGGCAATAGTCGTCAATAATAACGCAGGGGCCGTTATACTGGCTCTTTCGGCTCTTGCCAGAGACAAAGAAACTGTCATCTCCCGCGGGGAACTTGTCGAGATCGGAGGTTCCTTCCGGATCCCCGACATCATGGCCCTGTCCGGTACAAGGATGGTCGAGACAGGGACTACAAACCGCACGCACCTCAAAGATTACGAATCCGCGATCACTGACGATACGGCCATGCTGTTCAAGGTGCATCCGTCCAACTACAGGATCGCCGGCTTTATTTCTTCTGTCCCGCGCGAAGAACTTGCCGCGCTTGCACACAGTAGGGGCATTGTCTTTATGGAGGACCTGGGCAGCGGCATGCTTGTCGATACAAGTTCCGTCGGCCTCACAAGCGACCCTACGATAAACGAATGCCTCGGGGCAGGTGCTGACATAGTTACTTTCTCCGGAGATAAGCTCCTCGGAGGTCCGCAGATAGGAGCCATAGTCGGTTCCGCTGCTATCATCGCAAAGCTCCGCACCTTTCCGCTTCTTCGTGCCCTTAGGGTCGACAAGATGACCCTTGCCGCATTTGAGGCGACGCTCAGACTCTATTTGAAGGGGCAATATAACTCGATACCAACGCTTGAGATGGTCTTCAGCAAACCGCAAGATCTTCAAAAAAGGGCGCAGATGTTATGCCGCAGGCTCAAAGCATTTTTTAAAGGCGTGGCACTCAATTCCATATCCCTGGAAGTTGTCAGTGCTGCAGATACGGTGGGTGGGGGAACGTTTCCCCAGTCGGAGCTCAGGGGATACGCAGTAGCCGTAAGGCTGCCTGAGCTTGGGAGCACAGGCAGCCTCGCAGAAAAACTGCGCATGGCGTCAGTGCCTGTTGTGACCGGCGCATCTGAGGACAGGCTGCTTTTCCATGTGCGCACGCTGAGACCCGGGGATGAAAAATTGATAATCAATGCTTTCGCTGAGATCCTGTCCATGCCCGGAAGTGAATAAAGCATGACTGCCGGAGCACTGGAATACCCGTTCATAATCGGTACGGCCGGACATATAGACCATGGCAAGACAGCGCTTGTGAGGGCACTGTCGGGAGTGGACTGTGACCGCCTTCAGGAGGAGAAACGGCGCGGCATGACTATTGAGCTTGGCTTTGCCCCGCTCACACTTCCATCTGGGAAGACTATCAGCATCATCGATGTTCCCGGACATGAAAAATTCATAAGGCAGATGGTTGCGGGAGCGGTCGGCATCGACGCCGTCATGTTCGTTGTCGCGGCTGATGACGGTGTTATGCCCCAGACGCGTGAACACCTTGAGATCCTTACGCTTCTTGGTATAAAAAACGGCTTGACCGTAATAAATAAATCAGACCTTGTCGATGAAGAGATGCTTGAAATGGCCAAGGACGAGGTCAACGCTCTTATCTCGAACACTTTTCTGGACGGCAGTCCGGTCATACCCGTTTCGGCCCTTACCGGCGCGGGGCTTCCGGAACTTACAGACGCCATACAGTTCATGGTTGAGAACAGCAGACAACGGGATCGCAGCGGCGCTTTCTTTTTGCCCGTCGACAGGGCTTTCCATATTTCAGGTTTCGGGACAGTTGTGACCGGGACGGCGCTAAACGGTATCATTTCAGAAGGTGACGATATCGAAGTTTTGCCTCCTGTGATACCGTCTAAGGTCCGTTCGCTGCAGGTCCATGGTGAATCCGTTACAAGCGCGGCGGCAGGGCAGCGTGTCGCTATAAACCTGGCCGGAATATCGCTTGATGACGTAAAACGGGGTGATGTCATAGCGGCAAGGGGGCACTTTTCACCCACCGAGTGCCTGGACGTCTCCATAGACGTGCTGCCATCTTTTACCGGACCTGTGGAGCATTGGCAGCGCCTGCGCCTGCATATCGGGACGTCTGATGTTGTCGCAAGGCTATCTCTTCTGGACAGGGAAAAGGTTCTGCCCGGAGAGACTGCCATTGCACAGATCCTCACCGAAGAACCGATAACCGCCTCCTGCAGGAGCCGCTTCATACTGCGCACATACAGCCCGCTGCGCACTATCGCAGGCGGTAGGGTGCTGCTTGCTGCCGGCGAGAGGCCAAAGAATAAAAACTCAAAGATTTCGCTGATAAGATTTCTTGAGGCGGTCTCTGCGGACGTCGGCCTCAAGGAACGCCTGCTTGCCCTGATAGAATATAAAGGAATGCTGACGACCGGAGAAGCGCTTCGGGCTCTGGAGACAGAGCCTGCGGAAATTGACAGGCATATCGCAAGCCTCGATGCCAAGGGAAAGATCGGCGTGGTCAGAACAGTTGAGACCACGCTCCTCTCAATTTCAAAGATGGAAGAGTTTAACGCAAAACTTACAGCGGGACTAAAAAAATTTCACAGTGAACATCCAGAACGCAGAGGCATGGACATAGAGGAGGTTTCGAAGTGCCTCTCAATGCCTGATGTGCGTTTTGTAAGGGAACTGGTCAAACTTTTTAAAAAAATGTCATGGGTAACGGTCGACGACGGCAGGGTAAGGCTCAAAGATTTTGAACCTTTCGATGAAGCCCGGTTTATGTCAGATGTGGATGCCGTAAGAAATCTCATGCGCGGGTCAGGCTATGCTATGCCTGCCGTTGACGAGATCCCGGAGATACTGCATATAACACAGAAAGATATGAACCGTATCCTTGCATACCTCAAGGAACGCAGGGAAGTTGTTATCATTGGGGACGGATTCCTCGTTTCATCAGAGATAGAATCTGATTTCAAAGAGAAGCTCCTGGGCATAGAGGGCGAGATAACACTTGCCGGAGTCAGGGATCTTACGGGGAGCAGCAGAAAATATATTCTGCCGTTGCTTGAATATTTTGACACAAAGGGCATCACCAGACGTGTTGGAGACAAGAGGATAATTATGAAGAATAAGCGCTGATAAAAAATTAAATCCGTACTTTTATTACATTTTATTTTGCCGGCGATGCCCTGTTGTTACGTCTGACTTGATATTTATCGGATTTTGATGTACAATCAATTGATTACAGGTCGGAGGTGACGTGTATGGCGCAGACATTAGAATCGATACGTGAGATAGTGCGTCTGCACAGGGGTTCTCGGATTTTTTACCGTGCTGCGAACGGACGCAGAAAAATGGAAGAAAGAACCGGTGTGATTCGCGAGACCTATCCCAGTCTCTTTACGGTGTTTATCGATTCACAGCAGAGCACTGTCTCTTTCAGTTATGCTGACGTATTGACCCGTGAAGTGGAAGTGCAGCTTGAAGGCAGCGGGAAGAGCCTTTTCTAGACAATGTGGTTGCCCTCTATGCCCTGGCCTTTGCCAGGGCTTCTTTTTTGCCCGACAGCAATGAACGATGGGGTGGCGGAGATGGAAACAATGATTGCCTGTTCTGTAAAAATCAATATCACGCTCAGGGTTTTATCTCGAAGGCCAGATGGGCTTCATAATATATTTTCAAACTTTTGGAGTAAAAAAGGCGGAGAGGAGTTGACAATTTACTGCTATAATGATGAAAATACAGAAGATATTCTGGAGCTTAAAGGTCTATGCATAAAAGGCCCGAATCTTGTCACAAAGGCACTCGCATGGGCCAGGGGAAAGGGTGCCGATATCCCGCCGCTTCACATGCGGCTTGATAAGATATATCCTCCGGGGAGTGGCATCGGTGCCGGGAGCGGAAACGCGGCGGCGCTGATAAAGTGGATCAGGAACAGCTACGGATTGAATGTAGACAATGAGGCCATCGCAGAACTTGGGGCTGACGTGGCGTTTTTGGCTTCTGACGCTTGCCTTGCATTTGCCGAAGGTATAGGCGAGAGGCTTAAATTACTTGATGATGCGCCGGAACTTACATGGGTGCTGGGGTTTCCAAAGTGGAAGTCGTCCACTCCTGCGGCCTATGCGGATCTCGACCGGTACAGAGAGGCGCTCGGTCTGTCTGTCGCCTGTGATGCCCCTGAAGAAGAAGCGCTGGATATACTCGACAAGCTGAGAAAAAAAGAATTTATAGGGTTCCTGCCGAATGATTTCGCTGATTTGGCCCTAAATGAACATAAGGAATATATAGATGCGTTTGAAGCTGCCGAAGCAGGCGGTTCCTTGGCCTGGGGGCTTTGCGGAAGCGGCAGTGCGTTCTTCGCGCTTTGCGGTGACAAGGGCTCTGCTAAAAAAACAGAATCATTATTTACGGACAAAAGCTGGGTAATAAAAACCGCCAGATTGGAGTGAAGCAGTAATGAGAGGTCAAAGAACGGAAAGACTGGTAAGACTTGCGGCAAACTTTATGCTATACCCATCTAAACTGGTGTCCCTGACCGACCTTGCAGGAAAATTCAATGTCTCCAAGACAGTTATAAGCGACGATGTTGAGGTGATCGATTCTGCGATGACGGCTGAAGGGTTCGGACAGATGCAGGTTGACCGCGGCCGAAGCGGAGGGGCCAGATTCATTCCGCTCTGTACCCCTGAATACAGGGGGAAAATACTTAAAGAGACTGCGGAAAAGCTAACAGACCCGGACAGGGTCCTCCCGGGCGGTCTTATCTATTACAGCGACCTTATTTTCAATCCGGAGACCGCTCTCTCTCTCGGATATGCGATGGCATCCCTGTTCACGGATCTGCAGCCTGATGTTGTAATGACTTCAGAGGTCAAAGGCATTCCGATAGCGATGTTCGCTGCCTATGCCCTGGGAGTGCCCCTTGCTGTATGCCGTTTCCGCAACAGGCCCAGCGATGGTGCGGCAGTCGGAGTGCATTATCCCACTGGGAACGGCGATGTCAAAACGATGTACATAGGCACGAGACAGCTGAAAAGAGGCTGCCGTGTCCTTATAGTGGACGACTTTATGAGGGGCGGGAGCACCGCGTCGGGGATGCTTCTTATGGCGAAGCAGTTCGATGCCGAAGTTGCAGGCATAGGGATATTCATAGCGGCAGCGGAGCCTGAAAACAAGGCGATCCCAAGCTATCGTTCGCTGCTGACCCTACTGCACCATGACGGCGGCGTGAAGCTTATAGTGACTCCGGAAAAATAAAATTAAAATTACCATTTGACGTAATCACCATCATGGCGTAAAATCTTACGCCGGAAGGGATGTGACCATGCATGGGAATTAAGATCAACCTTGATGAATGCATCGGCTGTGGTGTCTGCGCTCAGCTCTGCCCGGCGGTTTTCAAGCTTGACGAAGATGCGGGAAAGTGCATGGTGATTTCACAGGAAGTCTCCCCTGCGCTTAAAGAGGCAATAGACAGCTGCCCCGTATCAGTAATCACTTCCGACTGAGGTGACACGGGCCCATAGCTCAATTGGTTAGAGCTCCCGGCTCATAACCGGATGGTTTCAGGTTCGATTCCTGATGGGCCCACCAGAAGACATATCCCCGACCTTATGGTCGGGGATTTTTTTAGGGTGCGCCCGACATGTGCGCAGACTGGACGCTTACCACTATCGGGGTAGCATCGGCAACACTTACACTGTCATATACGCCGCTTGCCGGGCTGCTGGAAGTTGTACCTCTGTCAGCTAATGTATATGTGTATTTGTTACAATATATATATCATAACAACCGAATTTATTAAAAAAATATTTTATAAATTAGTCAAATCTTAACAGTATAATGTTTCTTCAGTTCTTTGCCAGATCCGCTCCTATTTCAAACGCCTTGCTGCAGTCGACGGGAAACTGATCCTCCCTTACTTTTGCCTTATGTGCCTCATCAAAGTTTGACGCGTCATACTTTGAATAATCATCGAACTGGTATGTGTCAAAGGAGAGCAAAAAGTCTGAACTGCCGTTTAATATTCTTTCAAGGATACTTTTATTTTGTTCAAAAAGGGGCTCATACCCCCATTCTTTGGCCATCTCTTCTGTAATATTCATGGTATAGATAAAACATGATGCGATCTTCCGCTGCAGTATAGACAGTTTTCCCTTATTATAAGAGAGGTTAGGGAATATCAGCCGCTCTATAAAAGACCTCATCTCACCGGTAACATTGCTTAAATATATCGGAGAACCGAGCAACAATGAGTCGCATTCCAATATATCTTTAAGAACGCTTGTAAGATCATCCCTAATGGCGCAAAGCCCGCCGCAACTGCTGTTTTTTACCTTGCAGGCAAAACAGCTGATACAGCCCTTAAAATTTAAATCATACAGATGTACGAGCCTCGTTTCAGCTCCTTTCGATTCTGCTCCTTCCAGGGCTTTCTTCAGCAAGATGGCAGTGTTTCCGTTTTTTCTCGGGCTTCCGTTGACGGCTATAACTTTCATTCTAACCATATCCTTTCATTTCATTCAGTCTGTTTTTGTGTTTGTAGTGTCCGTTATCAACCATATTTGTCGTATTAATACTATAATGTATATTAAATGTATATCCAAATTCTATCAAGAAGGAGGGTAATAAATGCTTAAAAATTTCATAGTTGCTACTGATTTATCGAAAGATTCCTATGTGCTGGTATGCTGTGTTGGAGGACTTAAGGTTTTTGGAGCTGAAAGATGTCTGTTGCTGCAGTTCCGAAGTGTGGACGATGTTGTCGAATTTTCAAGGGCATGTGCAACAGAGACGTTTTCCAAATACGATCATATTCTGGAAGAGCAGAAAAAAACATTGGAAAAACAGGGTTACACTGTTGAAACAAGAGTATTATCCGGATTTCCGGCAAATGAAATAAACAAGATCGCCGTAGAAGAGGATTACTCCGTTATCGTAGTCGGAGCCCGGAGGAGTTCTTCGACAGGGGAAGTGTTCTTCAGCAGTCTCGCGAATGATTTAATACATATCGCAGAAAAACCGGTCCTGCTGAGCAGATCCAAAAAACAAGGGGCAGCGGGTTTGTTATGCTGCTCAGAAACTTTGGGCTGTGAGGTGGGTAACCATGTGCTGTATCCCACTGATTTCTCCGAAAATGCGGACCTGGCTTTCACTTCTCTGTTAGATATGGCAGCAGATAGAGCCAGAAAGATTACGCTGCTCCATGTTCAGGATAAAACACGCATCAGTCCCTATCTTGAAAACCGAATCGAAGAATTTAATAAGATTGACAGAGCCAGACTGGAAGGCATGAAAAAAATGATTCAGGAAAAAGGAAAGGCAGAGGTAGACATTGTAATAAAATACGGTAATCCATCGGTTGAGATTCTAGATACAGCCAAGGAACTTGATGTGGATATGGTTGTAATGGGCAGCCAGGGCAGAGGTTTTGTAAAGGAATTTTTCCTTGGAAGCGTAAGTTACAATACTGCGCGCTTCTCGCCGTCATCGGTCCTGCTGATCCCGACAAATAGATAAACAACAAGGCCTTTAATCACGTAAATTTCCAGAATACGCCCTTATAACAACAGACAACTTCTGACAAAACGAGCGGCTTTAAGTTTGTTGTTCTGATGTTGCATTGTTCAGGTATTCCTTAAAGAATGCTGTCCGGTTGTTGATTGATCTTGCTTTCCTTCTATCTATATAATAATAAGTTGAGAGATGTAAAGTTTGCGAATATCTGTAAAATATAAATACCTGGGAGGTAAAATAATTGAAAGAAAATAAATTAAGGCAATTGAGAACACTTGGACAGTCTATCTGGCTTGACTATATACGGCGAGATTTGATTGCCGGCGGCGAGCTCCGGAGATTAATATGTGAAGATGGTTTGCTGGGGATGACCTCAAACCCATCTATATTTGAGAATGCTATCGCGCACAGCCATGAATATGATGATGACATCCGGAACATGGCTCTTGGTGGAAAAGACAGCATGGCAATTTATGAAGCACTCAGCCAGTGTGATGTGCAGAGTGCCGCACGTGAATTTTGTCCTGTCTATAACGAAACTGAAGGCAAGGATGGATATGTCAGCCTGGAGGTCAATCCACACCTGGCGTACGATACAAAAGAGACGATCGCTGAAGCACGCCGCTTATGGACGGCTTTAAATCGTCCAAATGTGTTAATTAAAGTCCCTGCCACTACAGAAGGTATTAAAGCTGTTAAACAACTTATCAGCGATGGGATCAATGTCAATGTGACGTTGATATTTGGGCTCCAAAGGTATCAGCAAGTGGCCGAGGCTTACATCACAGGTCTTGAGGAGCGATTTGCCAAAGGAATGCCAGTAAAGGATGTGTCTTCGGTGGCTAGTTTCTTTGTGAGTCGAATTGATGTGCTTGTAGACTCCATGCTGGAAAAAACAATCGCGCAAGGTAACGATGAGGCGCAGCTCGCGGAGCAGTTGCTTGGGCAGGTCGCCATCGCAAGCGCCAAATCAGCATATCAAATTTATAAGGTAATCTTTAATAGCAATCGTTTTAAAAAACTATCCGACCTTGGTGCCCGGACACAGCGGCTGCTTTGGGCCAGTACCGGTACTAAGAACCCAAACCATAGCGATGTGAAATACGTTGAGGCTCTTATTGGGGCGGATACGGTGAATACAATCCCAGTCAATACTCTGGATGCCTACCGCGATCATGGTGATCCGAAGCCTCGCATCGAACATGACACTGATGGGGCTAAACAGATTTTACTGAAATTGCAATCGCTCGGGATAAACCTCAATAGTGTGGCCCAACAACTGGAGGAGGAGGGCGTTGAGAAATTCAGCCATTCGTTCGACTCACTGATCAATACCCTGGAGAAAAAGCGTCATGTAGTCTGAGTCGGTGGCGCCAGTCTGAATGCCGACATGTTTCTGTCCGTCGTCCTGGCAGACAACAATGCATAGCAAATGGAAGGAGAATTTGCATGACAGGAATCGCACCGCTAACGAAACGCGCGGCATGGCAGGCCCTCGAGGCACATTACCCGAAGGTTCGGGATTTGCATCTTCGGAAGATCTTTGCGGATGATCCAAAACGCGGGGAGCGTATGGTAGTCGAGGATGTCGGCATTTACTTTGACTATTCGAAGCACCGTATTACCGATGAGACACTCCGGCTCCTTTTACAGTTGGCGGAGGAGTCCGGTCTGCGAGCCCGCATCGATGCCATGTTTAGGGGCGAGAAGATAAACGTCACTGAGAAACGGGCCGTCCTGCATGTGGCCCTGCGCACACCTAAAGGTCAATCAATTATCGTGGATGGCGAAGATGTCGTATCTCAGGTCCATGCCGTGCTTAACAAGATGGTCAACTTTTCCGCCCAGGTACGTAGCGGTGAGTGGAGGGGCTACACCGGCAAGCCGATCCGCAACATCATCAATATTGGTATCGGCGGGTCTGATCTGGGGCCTGTGATGGCGTATGAGGCGTTACGCTATTACAGCCGGCGTGACCTGACTTTCCGCTTCGTTTCCAACATTGACGGTACCGATTTTGCCGAGGCTACCCGCGATCTTGATGCCAGGGAGACGCTATTCATCATATCATCGAAAACCTTTACGACTCTGGAGACAATGACAAACGCGTTTACGGCCCGAGACTGGGTGTTAAAAACTTTAAAACATCCCGCTGCTGTCGCCAGGCATTTCGTCGCTGTATCGACCAACGTAGGGGAAGTAGCTAAGTTTGGCATCGACACTGCAAATATGTTCGAATTTTGGGACTGGGTCGGCGGGCGCTACTCCATGGACTCAGCAATTGGCCTCTCGACGATGCTCGCTATAGGACCCGAAAATTTTTACGCCATGCTTGACGGTTTCCACCAAATGGACGAACATTTCCGTACAGCCCCGTTTGAGCGTAACTTGCCGGTACTTATGGGACTTTTGGGCCTCTGGTACAATAACTTCTTTGGCGCCGAGACCATGGCAGTCCTTCCCTATGAACAATACTTGAAGCGCTTCCCGGCTTACCTCCAGCAGTTGATGATGGAGAGCAATGGCAAGCATGTCACGATCGAGGGGATAGAAGTCCCCTATCAAACGGGGCCAATCACTTGGGGGGAGCCGGGTACCAATGGACAGCATTCTTTCTTCCAATTGATTCATCAGGGAACTAAACTCATTCCCTGCGACTTTATCGCGTTTGTTCAGTCGCTTAACCCTCTTGGCCGCCACCATGACTTGCTGCTTGCCAATGTCTTTGCTCAGACGGAGGCACTTGCTTTTGGCAAAACACAGCAGGAGGTCCGATCCGAGGGTACGCCAGCATGGCTGGTACCGCACCGGACTTTTGAGGGGAACCGTCCTTCCAGCACGATCCTCCTGGAACGGCTGACTCCGGTGACGCTTGGGGCGCTTGTTGCATTGTATGAACACAGTGTTTTCACGCAAGGCGTCATTTGGGATATCGACTCATTTGATCAATGGGGGGTCGAACTGGGAAAGGTGCTTGCCGCCCGGATCAGTTCTGAACTTGAGCCCGGCGCCAAATGCCAACTCGAGCATGATAGCTCAACAACAGCCCTGATAAGGCATTACAGGAGATCCAAGGAGATGTTGCAGGGGCAATAAAACAAATCCGTTTCTGAAATTTCTCACCTATTTTTTGGGCCTCATCCCTTGTATGATTGAAATGGCTGTTATGCTTTCAGCGATGGCAAAGCATTAGCCAGACTTTGACATTATCCTCCTTCTGCTTCCAGCTGACTCAGGGATCGGATTCTGTGGGAGAAACACAAGGCCGGCAACGCCATAGAGGCCCTCAAGGCCAAGCTGGCGGTCAAGGTTTGAGTGAAACGTGACGGGAGGTTGATCATGGCGGTATGCTCGCGTCTGCTCGTGAAGAAGCAGGTAATTGTGAGCCGGTTGGCGGCTTTTGATCGCGGGTTATGGACTGTTATGAAGAAGGGGGGTGCCTCGGAAAGATGAACCCAAAAAATAAACCGACGCTAACAACTCAAAGAGTAGAAATGATGCGCATTGGCATAGCTGCAGACCATGGTGGGTTTGAATTGAAAGCACAACTGACTGCGGCACTTGAGGCTGCCGGTTATAAAGTTGAAGACTTCGGCGCTCATGACTTAGATTTGGGAGATGACTACCCGGATTTTGTGGTGCCGTTGGCGAGGGCGGTGGTGAGAGGTGAAATCACCCGCGGTGTTGCTATCTGCGGAAGCGGGGTTGGAGCTTGTGTTGCGGCAAACAAAGTGCCCGGTGTGAGAGCTGCGTTGATTATGGATCCTTTCTCTGCTCATCAGGGAGTAGAGGACGATGACATGAACGTTATGTGTCTGGGCGGCGGGGTCACCGGATATGCTCTATCTTGGGACTTGGTTCAAATGTTCTTAAATGCCCATTTTAAGGGGACAGAGCGTTTCAAACGCCGACTTGCGAAAGTAGCGGAATTGGAAAGATAGGGAAAAAAATCGTTTTGAAAAAGAGGTGATCCCTCAAACTGAAAAAAATGCCGTTCCTACAGGGAATTGATTCTTGCCACTCCCGGATTGTGTGAGTTTATCAGCGGCGTCATCCATTATGATGAAACCAACCGTCAGTCCAGAAAAGATGGCACAACGTTTGTTAAAGTCATCAGCGATGCGGGAATCATTCCCTGGGTCTTTATTGTAAAAAACAATAACATTGCCCCGCACCCGCATGTTGCGTCAAAAGAAAAGGTACTTGAAAAGTGGAACGTTGCGTCAAATAAAAATGTACTTGAAGAAAGATGCTTCCTCCTTCCGTACTTTTAAACTTGGCCGGCCGTGCCGGCCGTTTTTGCGTTCCGGTAGAGTCTCTCACGCAAAGATGCTATCCTTCGTCTGAGCTCTATTGGGTTAAGTGTATCATATAATTCCGTCAGCTCCCTTTTTGTTGTATCTTCGATTTGTTCCAATAAGAGGACTC
>JAJFTP010000014.1 GCA_021372895.1 Synergistaceae bacterium | reverse complement strand
AGTGCGCGCGGAATGTTGATATGCGGGTACCTGATCTCTTCACCCATGGCACAGCAGGTCTCGAATCCTGCGAAACACCACCATATCAGGGCGACATTGCCTATAAAACTTTTAGGGGAAAAATCGACGAAATCAGGTATTTTTACAAAATTGCCAAGATACACATTCGGAAGCATCATTACAAACCATATAAGCGCCACGCCCCAGAAGAAAAACATGAACCCGTTCTGTAACCGGCCGGTCATTTCAACGCCGCGGATGTTTGTAAAAATAAATACGACGACAGCGGCACTTGCTATCGCCACATCGCTTATCGGAAGTTCAACGCCGAAAGCACTGAAAATCGTTTTAAAGTAAAAACTGAAAGCCAGCGCTTCACCACTGGTCACGGAGACCAGTGAAATTATGAAATTCCATCCGGCGAGCATGCCGAAAGGTCTGCCCAGACCTACGGAAGCGTATTTATATGTGCCGCCTGCATACGGCAGGGCCGCACCCATCTCGGCGTATAGCAATGCGGGATATATACTGATCAGCATAGCAACAAACGTTGCCAGTATCACCGATGCGCCCATAAGGCCAACTACATTGGCACCGACAGTGAACAATCCGACACCTATTACAGTTCCTACTGTAATGGTAACAGCTTCACGCATACCGAAACTGCGCTTCAATATCTTGTTCTCATCCACAATAAATGCCCCCTGACTTTTTGATTTTTCAGACGTCTGGAATATATATGTTTTAACCTTTCGATGTAGGTCAAGGTCAATAGAGGATTTTGTCAAAAACTATAAAAAGGTTGAGTCCACTCAACGTTTATAGTATACTGCGGGGAAGTCAGAACAGGAGAACGATATCGAAAGGAACAATAAATGTATGCGCATAGGTCAGGTATCCAATAAATATCACATATCAACAGACAATATTTATTACTATATAAGCTACGGCCTTATTGTTCCGCCTAAAAACGCAGGCGGACAATATGTCTTTGACGACAATACGCTTAAGGAACTGGAGTTTGTCCTGGATTTGAAAAACCTTGGCTTCTCACTCAAGGTCATCCATCGGATCATTTCCCTGTACAGAGTTTCCAACCTGGCTGACAAACAGGATGTGGATGATTTGAAAAACATATACAGACACCAGATAGAAACATTGGGAAAAAACAAAATCCAGCTTATGGAAGCCCAAGCCTCCCTGGAAAAGAAAATAACCGATCTGGATATTCATATGATGGACAGTCCGTCTGATATAGGGCTTCCTCTCTCAATGCTTCGCTGCATCTGTTGCCCGGTCTGTCATAAAGAGCTGATGCTCGGTAACGTGCATATGAACCAGAGGTATATCTTTAACGGTGATCTCAGCTGTCATTGTGGCTATCATGCGCATATTGCCGACGGGATACTACAGACACCGAACCTTAATACAAGTAAATATGATAAACCAGACCTCGTGCGTGAACTTTATAAAGATCTGCCTCCGGATCTGATAAGCTTGTTTCAGCGTTCATACAACTGGATGACTGAAAAATTGCTGTATGCGGAGCCGTCCGGCAAGGTGCTGCTTGAAACCTATGTCAATGCGTGGTTCTTTCTCCACAACCACCAGCACATTCTGCCTAAAGATACTAAAATAATCGTGATCGACAAATTTTCGGAAACTTTGCGTGTTTACAAGGGTCTGATCGAAAGGCAAAAATGCGGGCTTGATATCCTTTACATTGCCGATGCCGGACTGGAACCGCCGCTTAAACCACAGACGGTCGATATAAACATAGATTTCTTCGCTCTTAACGAGCACAATTTCTATCACCATACTTTCTGGCTGGACCATCTTTCTCCATATCTGAAAAATGACGCTCTTGCACTGGGCACATATTTCTATTTTGACCATGGGCAAAAATCTATGCACACACTGCTGAAAGAATATCCCGAATCGTATGTAAATAACTTCAACAAACAGTGTTTTCTGAAAAACATCAGAAACGGTTTTAATATTCTTGATTCAGAGGAACTCGGCTATACCGTTGATTCAGGCGAAAACCTGGGGTTTTCTTTCCACGTAAAAAATGAAAGGATGCATCTGCTTTCTTATCTGGCACAGAAAAAGAAATGACGATAAATGATTATCGCTTCCTACAGCATTCTTACGCCATACTTTATACTCTCTAAGACCCAATTCACCGCGGCCTGTAAAGCTGCAAATACACGGCGGATGCAGTTTCCGCCTGTTCTTGTAAATATTGCCCCAAAGTTTTCCCCAAAAAAACAGGATCCGAAAGCCGAAGCTTTGGCGGATCCTGCATACAAAATCAGTTATGGAAAACCGTAACTGTCTCACTGCTGTATATTATTATACCACCCTCGTATTTTTCATAAAGGGACCTAAGCCTTTGTACGGTTATTTCACGTTTTTGACGATTTTAACGCTCTCTGTGTAGATGATGTTTCGTCTTGACTGTTCGGCCATTACAAATTCGTACAGTTCATCCGAGCTCGCGAGCTTTTCCGGTGATATCACTCCTTTTCCATTAATAAGCCCTTTGACAAGCGCCTGGGCGAAGATTGAACAGGTTGAGCCGGTACAGCGTCCCATTGAATTTCGCCATGTCTTTTCGTCGAACATGTTGCAAAGATCCCAGGTATAGGTAACCAAGTCGTGTCCTTTATAACCGGAAACCTCGATCTGCATGACGGTGAGATCCCTGTCTCCCTTTTCGGGATCCATTTTCCACAGTGGGAAAAGCAGGTCGCAGGCTATATCACGCGGCACGACTTCAAATCCCCCGAGAACGCGTTTCTTTTCTTCGAAGAGGCCCATGTCGCGAAGCAGTCTCATCTGTTCAACATGACCGGGCCAGCGCATCGTGCGCTCCTGCATATTTTTGGCCTTTATGTTCTTCATCAGTGAGCGAAGCCCGTCTGTTATAAAGGTCTCAAGCCTGCCCACGCCGGGGAAATCCTTTTGGTCCAGGTCTCCCATAGCTTCGATGACATCAATTTTGTAATTCTTTATATAACGGGCAGGCCTCGTGTATTCTTCAATAACATCCGCAGGCGACCATGTTATCTGGTAATTGAAGGGAGGCACCGGCTTATGCGGGATCCCACCTACATAGATGACGGCATTTTCCACTTCGTCAAGCAAAGCGGCTCCCCTGCCTACCAGGAAATTGGACATACCCGGAGCCACACCGATATCGGGTATCACCGTAACGCCGTGTTCTTTCGCAAGCCCGTCCAGTTCCTCAAAATCCTCAGGCATGAAGGAAATGTCACATAGGTTTTTCCCTGATTTGATGACGGTCTCCATCATTTTGCGCCCAAATCTTCCGGGCACACCTGCTGTCACAACATCCGCATCCTTAAGGATCTCCGGGAGCCTCACCTCGTCTGTGCAGGATGCAACAACTGTTTTTAGTGCAGGGTTTTCCGACTTAAGGCCGGCAAGGACTTTTTCGTTCAGATCAGCCACCGTAACGTCAAAACCGCTGCTGCTCATGTCGTTTGCGATGATGCTTCCCACTAACCCACAGCCTATCTGTACAGATTTCATCAAAAATACACCCCTTCAAGAATATATTTTTAGCTCTGTTGCAGTATGCACTATAATAAATACACAAGGGTCATCAATATTTACATATGATTAATATCGTATATTGTGAGATTGCCAAATACGGGCAGACCCATTCCTATATAATTCTGGATAAATCACCGCTAAAACCGATATCTAAAGAATCTGTATTCGGAAATGCAGATCAGCACGGGGAACAGACATGAAATAGACAGGACTCTTTCCACATTTTATATTCGGAGTTCATTTTTTTACCTTAATACCCAGAACGATGCAGCAACATATCATTTCCTGTCTTTGCACATGTATATCGCTTGACAGCCGAATAATCTCTCTTTTATTTTATATGTACATTTCCTCCCTATATCCGCGCTTCAGGCCTTTTCGGGAAATCATAGGCGATCCTCGCTAAAATGGCAGACCCCAAAGGCAGGCAATCTTCGTCTATGTCAAAAAGATTGCTGTGCAGGGGATAATCAGTTTTCTTTTCTGCATTTCCGACACCAAGCATGAACAAAACACCTTGTCTCCTCTCAATAAAGTAGGCAAAATCATCCACTCCCATGGTCGGTTGATTCATAATGTTCACCGAATCTGGCCCCAGAAGTTCGTGGGCTATGGACTCCACAAAGCCGGCAAGCTTTGAGTCATTAATCACGCAAGGATATCCCTCTGTAAAATTCAGATGAGCACTTGTACCCAGTGCGGAGGCAACTCCTTCGGCTATTTTGCGGACCCTGTCCCGCGCCCAAAGACGTGTCTGCGGATCCAACGTTCTGATAATCCCCTTCATCTCTGCCTTGCCTGCGATAATATTTCTCTGTGTGCCGGATAGGAAGGTTCCGACCGTAACTACGATGGGATTGAGCGGATCGACCTCCCTGCTTGTGATCTGCTGTAATGCGGAAACGACCTGACAGCCTGCCGCCAGCGCATCAACGCCAAGGTGGGGCGCCGCGCCATGGCTCCCCCGTCCTTGGATTTCAAGATCGAACATATCGGAAGAAGCGTGGAGTTTGCCGAAGGAAAGGCCGATGCTCCCTGTCGGGTATCCCGGTGCAACGTGAAGACCGAAAACAGCGTCGACTTCCGGGTCCTCCATTGCACCATCCCTGATCATGGGAAGCGCCCCTCCGTCCGTTTCCTCGGCGGGCTGAAATAGAAAACGCACCTCTCCGGCAAGTTCTCCCCTTAAAGGGGATAAAAGCTTTGCAGCCCCGAGAAGTATAGCGGTGTGGGCATCATGTCCGCAGGCATGCATTTTGCCGGGGACTTCTGAAGCATATAAGACCTGTTTTTCATCGTTCAGTTCAAGGGCGTCCATATCTGCCCTGAAACCGGAAACCGGTCCCGGTTTTCCTCCTCGCAGCCTTCCTATGATTCCTGTCCGGGCGATGCGCTTTGTAGGAATCCCTAGCCCTTCCAGAGTATCTTCAACTATGGCTGCTGTTCTATCCAAATCAAACCCTGTCTCCGGATGACGGTGGATATCCCTTCTTATGCCTACCAGCCATTCTTTTTCTGATTGTGCAAGTTTAATAAAATCAGGTGTCATGATAAGGTCGTCGATCCTTTCCTGCCAATCTATAACCTATGCCTGAGCCAAAAGGGCTTCGATGATGCATAGGATAAACAGAAATACCTTATTGCCTGATAAATTTGATCAGCTTATCCTTAGTGTCCATTATGCATTTTGCACCAAGCGGGATCGTAGAAGTAGGATGGCAATGTCCTGATTTAATGTTATACATCACAGGCTTCCCATAATCGGACAGGATATCATTCAGCATATCTATTGCCGTATAAGCATCATCTGTATCGTTTATACAATTCGTGAAATCACCGAAGATGATACCAGCCGAACCTTTTATTTTGCCTGAATATTTCAGATGATGCATCATTCTGTCCAATCTTCTTACAGCCTCATCCACATCTTCAATGAACAGTATTTTATCTTTTGTCTCCACCTCGTAGGGAGTGCCGATCATCGACGTCAATAATGACAGATTCCCGCCTGTGATTATTCCCTCCGCATGTCCATCCGACATAACCTTAAAGTCCTCGCCGTCCGGATTTTCCAATAACAGTTCATCGTCCATGTTCAGCGCTTTTTCAAAACTGTTTTTTGTAAATTCATCATAATCATTGAGCATATTTGAAAATACCATGGGTCCGTGGAAAGTTATCAAATGGCATTTCTGGTTAAAATTTACATGCAGATTTGTTATATCGCTGTACCCCACGAAAATTTTAGGATTATTGCTTATAATATCAAAATTGATCTTGTCCATTACGTGAGAACTTGTATCTCCGCCCCTGATGCACCATATTGCCCTTACCTCTTTATCCGCAAACATCTGATTTATATCTTCCGCTTTTTCTTCGCCTGTGCCGGCTGAGTAGCCATGAACAGAGCGATAGTTGCATCTGCCCATTTTCACCTTATAGCCCATATCTTCCACAAGTTTTTTACATAAATCAGCGTTTTCTTTTGATACAGGAGAAGATGGCGCCACAATAGCAACTGTATCGCCTTTTTTCAATTTATCAGGAAAAATCATTTTTACACCTTCTGCTCCAAATTCTGATCAGAATACTATATTTGTTATTACAGCAGCTGCAATGAGGCTTATTGCGTCCACTAGCAGGCCTACTGGCAGCGCATGTCTGGTTTTACTGATTTTGACGGCTCCAAAATATACCGCAAGGACATACATAGTTGTCTCAGTTGAACCCATTGCCACAGAAGCCATTCTGCCTATAAGCGAATCCGGTCCATATGTCTTAAACAGCTCAGCCATCATGCCTTCAGCCCCGCCGCCCGATAGCGACCGCATAATCCCCATGGGCAATATTTCAGCGGGCATACCCATTAAGGAAGTAACAGGATCAACTATTTTCACAAGGACATTCATTGCGCCGGATACTCTGAATATGCCAATTGCAGCTAACATTGCCACCAGATAAGGCATGATCTGGACAGCTGTAGTAAACCCTTCTTTTGCACCTTCAACAAATACCTCATATACCTTTACTTTTTTTATATATCCGTATAGCGGTATCCCCAGGAGTACGACGGGGATCGCATATAATGACAACGCATTCAAAATAGTCTGCAACATATTATCTCCTCCTTACACATTCTCGGAATCCGTTTTTTCTTCAGAATCAACAAATTTCTCAATTTTATATCTATTAAATTTGGAAAAAAGTTTTGCAAGGATAACAGCAGACACGGTAGATATTGTTGTTGCCAAAATAATCGGCCCTATCACTTCTGTTGGATTCGCTGAATGCGCCGCCACCCTTAAACCAATAACTGTCGCCGGTATCAGTGTTACGGAAGAAGTATTTATCGCTAAAAACATTACCATGGCATCGGTTGCCACCCCTTTATGATCATTGAGCGAATCCAATTCCTTCATCGCTTTAATACCCAGAGGCGTTGCAGCATTTCCCAGTCCGAGGACATTGGCTGCAATATTCATGACCATAGCCCCCATAGCCGGATGGTCTTCAGGTACATCTCTGAAAAGCCTTTTCATTACCGGGCTGAGTGCTTTTCCAAAAACCTTTGTCAACCCGGATTTTTCCGCGATGGCCATAAGTCCCAGCCATAAAGTCATAGTTCCTATCAAGCCAAGGCATATTTCTATCGCGGTATTGGAAAAACCAATCGCCGCATCCGTAACTGCCTGCACATTGCCGCCAAAAAAAGCTGTTAAAACTCCTATTACTATCAATCCCAGCCAAATAATATTTAACATCTCAAATCTCCCTTCATAATCATACTTTTATTTCTACTGCCAGAAAATTATTCCCCTTAGTTCCCAAAAGGGCGCCGGGAACTAATCCACACGCCAGAACATATTCATCAGATATCGCACATGCGTTTTAAACATGGCCGCCGATAAGAAACACTGAGATGCGGCCGGTCTCTTTGCCCATACGCAACCCTTGATAATTACACCGCTACGTAACTCGTTCACAAAATCCTGCTCTAAGCTTTAACCGTTTCAAAAACGATCCTGACGAAATTATATATGGCCGAAAAAATACTTCTCGTTTTCCTCCCTGCTAATTATTTCATACGACGCCCCCTCTATTTCCCTGATATTACTGATACCATATGTCTGGCGCACCACTGCGTTTCCTCACAAGCCACTGGACAACCAGATGATATATGTTTTAACTGACGTTGTACAGTCCAGTCGATATGACAAAAGCGAACACAACCACAGGGAGAAAGTCACTGACAAAACTGTTACAAGGTCTTTCTTAACCTGGGGCGAAAGGATAAACTGTCTACCGAGTTTATAATGTGGTTATAGTAGTAAAAGAGGTTCAGCTCAGGCTTGACTCGCTTGCTCAGACAGAAGGAGAGGACCATGCAAAGGCGGTTTGTGCCCTGAGATCCCATGGTACTTTTGGCAGGTACGTAAGGCAAAGCAAAAGCGGGGTTCTTTCATTAGATCGGGAGAAGATAGCGGAGGATTCACTTCTTGATGGCAAATTCCTTGTCAGTGCCTCCAACATGAAGATGAAGTCCGAAGATATCGTAATGGGTTATAAGCAGCTATGGGTAATAGAGCGGCTGTTCAGGGACATGAAGAATATTTTGAACATACGGCCTGTCTATCACAGGCTTGAGGAAAGAATAAAATGCCATGTCCTTATCTGCTGGGTGGCGATGATACTGATGCGGGTCGCGGAAAACGAGACAGGGATGACCTGGCACAGAACAGAAAAGGCAATGTCCTGTATTACCGCAGGGGCTATCGGATCCGGTGGCTATACCTCTTGGATGACCTCTGATATTACAGCCGAAGCGGCTGAGATATTTGAGAAACTGAAGATCACTCCTCCTCAGAACGTGCTCTCCGTAGAGAAAAACTCGCAGTACAACTTTTTATGAAGGATAAATCCAGTCAATGTAGTCTATGACTACATTGACTGGATTTTCCTGTACCGCTGACTGTACAACGTCAGCCATAA
Source organism: Synergistaceae bacterium (assembly GCA_021372895.1). Taxonomy (NCBI): domain Bacteria; kingdom Thermotogati; phylum Synergistota; class Synergistia; order Synergistales; family Synergistaceae; species Synergistaceae bacterium. The sequence goes on along the minus strand of JAJFTP010000014.1, from coordinate 26,321 downwards.
ACCTGCCATAGAGCCGGCCCGGCATGGGGAGCCTCGGGCAGGGTTAGACAAACACTGCAGTAGTAATTCTTCAAGTTCTGTGTTATTCTTTTTCAAAGCCATTGGGATCCTCCTTTTTTAAGTGTTTTGACTGCATTTAGTTTAAAGGAGCCCTAATGGCTTTGTTATATCTTTTTTTGCCGCACATGTCCAAGATGAATTTTTACGAAGGTCGATCCAAGTAGCTATATCAAGAAAAATCAGCTCTTATGCCGCATCGGCAACCTGATTTTGAATTTGTACAAAATACTACAGAAAAACCTTGCTGCAACCGGATCCGTTTTTTTGTTTTTGTATATTTCGGACAGCAGTGTTTTTTTGCCTAAAATTGCGAACTTGATCGTATTCTATCCATAATCAAATTTATAAATCTGATAAACTCTTTTTCTTAAACAATAAATATGGATCATGAGAAGGAATGGAACTCATGCACAAAATTGAAGAAATCAAAGAGACGATAATGTTTTTTTTGCAGCGCAGCGTAACAATAATTGTGGGTTGCTGTTTTGCTTTAATGTGGAATGAATACTACAGCGAGGTCATCATAAATCCGTTCTTCAGAAAAGGCAACTGGGCGGTCATAGTTCTTTATATAGTACTCTACCACCTCTTTACCACTCTTTACGGCGGATACAAGGTCGGCAGCCAGAGGCTCACAGATATAATTTACTCCAACTGGCTCTCCCTTGTCATTGTAAATTCCGTTACGTATCTTCAGATAAGCCTTATCGGCCGGAAATTTATGCCGCTGGGATTATTTGCGATTGTTACAGTCATACAACTGGCGCTGATTTCTCTCTGGGCTAATATTGCCAATCGTGTATACATCAGGATTTTTACTCCGAAAAAATTAATATTCCTTTATAACGGCAATTACCCGGACAATATAATTAATAAGTTTAATGCCCGGCCGGAAAGGTTCCATATAGCGGGAATACATAAGGTCGGCCCGGAAGACAATCGGATCCTTGATTTAATAGCAGGAATAGACGGAGTTGTTATCTACAATCTACAGGACAAAGGCACTGCTGAGATTTTAAAATTATGTGTCGAAAATGGCATTTGCTGTTATCTCCTTCCATCCCTCAGCGATATCCTCCTTAGGACATCAGAAATCATGTACCTTTTTGATACTCCGCTTTTCATCGTAAAAAACGAGGGACTCTATTTGGGGCAGCGTTTTTTCAAGAGGTTGTTTGATGTCCTGTGTTCACTTTTTTTAATCATGTTATTTTGCCCGCTTATCATGATAACAGCTGTATGTATAAAGCTCTGTGACGGAGGCCCGATTATTTACCGGCAGGAACGCTGTTCCCAATACGGCAGGAGATTTAATATTTTAAAATTCCGCAGTATGAAAATTGATGCGGAAATGGACGGAGTCGCAAGGCTTTCAGAAGAAGGCGACCCCAGGATCACCCTTGTTGGGCGTATTATAAGAAAATACAGAATCGATGAGCTGCCGCAGCTTTTCAATATATTGAAAGGCGATATGTCCTTTGTAGGACCAAGACCGGAGCGACCGGAGATAATCGAACAGTACAAAAAAATCGTCCCCGAGTTCGACTACAGGTTAAGCGTAAAGTGCGGACTCACGGGCTATGCGCAGGTTATAGGCCGATATAACACTACCCCGGAAGACAAGCTTAAACTCGACCTTATCTATATCCAGACATATTCACTGATGCAGGATTTCAAAATCCTGCTGATGACTATTAGGTCGGTCCTTTCAAAGGATAGCACGGAAGGTATAAAAAGCGGGGAAAATACGGCTACTCAGACACAAGGAGACAAAAAGTAAGAACGTTCTGTTGTGTTGTTAAGGTGTAGGTTTATAATGAAATAACTGCATCTTAAATTTACTATTTGCTTATCGGCAGAGCTGTAATTTAAAGAAATTTTACTCATTTTTTCTTTTAAATTATTTTTTTATGTCATATAATATCCTAGGTTGTGATTAAAATGCTGAATAATAAAACTAAAAGAGACAAAAAAGTATTATTTGTTGCCACTGTGGTCAAAACTCATATCAATTCCTTTCATCTGCCCTATCTGGAGTGGTTTAAAAAACATGGATGGGAAACACATGTTGCGGCGAGTAATGACTTTATAGATGAAGAGTGTTTTATCCCAAATTGCGATGAATTCCACAACGTATGTTTCACACGCTCTCCAATAACGATCCGTAATATATCGGCCTATCGTCAGCTGAAAAAAATTATCGATGGAAATCACTTTGATATCATACACGCCCACACGCCGGTAGGCGGATTGCTTGCCCGCCTTGCTGCGCGTGATGCACGCAGGAAAGGGACAAAAGTTATCTATACGGCACACGGCTTTCATTTTTATAAAGGAGGACCAAAGATAAAAAATGCGATTTATTTTACAGCGGAGAAAATCGCAGCAAGATGGACAGACCATATCATCGTATTAAATCAGGAAGATTACGATGCAGCCGTAAAATACCTATATCCTGAGAACCAGGTAACATTGATGGACGGCATCGGCATTGATCTGGATAATTATAACATTGAGAAAATCAGCTGCGGGGCGATCAGTAAAATACGGGAAGAGCTGAAACTAGCGCGCGAGGATATAATGATACTTATGATTGCCGAGTTTATAGCAAGAAAACGCCACAAGGACGCAATAGAAGCTTTGGTAAAAACCGGAAACCCTGATCTCCATCTCGCCTTTGCCGGCAGCGGTGCTTTATTGGAAGAAACAAAGAGGCTGGTTCAGGAATACGGCATGAGCAAACAAGTACATTTTCTTGGCTTCAGGAAAGACATCCCGGTTCTTATTGCCGCGTCAAGGGCCACATTGCTCACATCGGAACAGGAAGGACTGCCGCGTTCGGTAATGGAAAGCATGGCGCTCGGCATTCCTGTCATCGGGGCAGATGCCAGGGGCACAAGAGATCTGATATCAGACGGCTGCGGATTGATTTATCCTGTCGGAGATATAAAAAGGTTATCGGAGATATTGAATTTTGTTGCTTTGTCGGAAGAAGCATGTAAAGATATGGTTGAAAAGGCACGCATTAAAGTCCGGACATATGATTTAAAACGGATCATAAGAGAACATGAAACTATTTACAACAATATGGGCAGGGCATAGACGTATGACTGTAACGGTGTTGATGTCCACTTATAACGGCAAAAAATACCTCGTTGAACAAATTGAAAGCATACTCCGCCAAACTTACACGGATCTCAGATTGCTGGTTCGTGACGACGGGTCCTCCGATTCAACTTTAGATATTTTAAAATACTATGGAGATTTGGGGCACCTTGCCTGGTACAGAGGAGCCAATCTGGGACCCGGCAGAAGTTTTTTTGATCTTGTTCAGAACTCGCCTCCATCTGATTTTTACGCATTTGCAGATCAAGACGATGTATGGGATCCGGATAAGATCGAAGCGGCAGTGAAATGTCTGTGCGAAATAAATTCTGATTTGCCTGCCATGTACTGTTCTGCCGTACGGCCTGTAGACTGCGATTTAAACATATTGCCGAATACGGATACAAAAACAAAAGTCCTGCCTTCATTCGGGTTATCATTGGCAGAAAACATTGCCCCCGGATGTACCTTCGTCTTCAATAGAGAATCACTAGAGAAATTCAAAAACTTCAAGTCAGAATATGTCGATATGCATGATTGGGCAATTTACAGGATCATTATGGCGTTTGACGGCATTGTGATTTATGATGAAAATGCACATATAGCTTATAGACAGCATGGAAACAACGTTATAGGTTTTTCAAACCGCGGCATAAAAAAATGGATCGCGCGGTTCAACAGAATCAGGGACAAAAAATACTATAGAATCAGGTCGGCTTTTGCAGAAAATATTAAAAATATATATTACGAGGAATTATCAGAAAAAAACAAGAGGATCCTGGATTTGATAGCAGAATATCATTTATCCGTTATGAGCAGGATAAAACTGGCAATTTCTGATGATATATATATGTCGCACAAAACTGACTCAATGATTTTTTCCGTACTGGCAATTTTAGGGTTGATATAAACTGGTCCATTTCTTTTGCAAAGAGGAGGTCCGCGCATGAAAGGTATTATATTGGCAGGGGGATCTGGCACCCGTCTTTACCCACTGACACTGATAACAAGCAAACAATTGCTCCCTGTATATGACAAGCCGATGATCTATTATCCATTGTCGACCCTTATGCTTGCGGGAATACAGGATATTCTGATTATATCCACTCCTGCTGATCTGCCAAATTTTGAGAAACTTCTTGGTAACGGAAACCAGTTTGGCATAAAGCTCTCATACGAGGTCCAACCTTCGCCTGACGGGCTGGCTCAGGCTTTTCTTATCGGCGAGAAGTTCATAGGCGATGACTGCTGCGCTATGGTTTTAGGCGACAATATCTTTTACGGGAATGGATTCCGCCCCATGCTTAAAGAGGCCACGAATAACGCACAGAACGGCAATGCCACGATTTTCGGATACTATGTCAATGACCCTGAAAGGTTCGGAATTGTCGAATTTACTGAGACCGGCGAGGTCATATCTTTGGAAGAAAAGCCCGAACGGCCCAAATCAAATTATTGTATAACGGGCCTATATTTCTATGATAACAGTGTCGTTCGATATGCCAAACAATTGAGGCCTTCCGCAAGAGGGGAACTTGAGATCACAGATATTAACAGAATCTATCTTGAAAATAAAAAACTTAAAGTCCGGCTGCTTGGCCGGGGATTTGCGTGGCTTGACGCCGGTACTATGGATAGCCTGGTTGATGCCGCGGACTTTATACGCATGATCGAAAAACGCCAGGGGATCAAGATCTCTGCACCGGAAGAAATCGCATTGCTTAATGGCTGGGTTGATAAAGACAATCTTCTTTCTTCCGCAAAACGCTACGGCAACTCACCTTACGGTGAACATTTGATGCGTGTCGCCGAAGGGAAAATTCACTACTGATCGGGGTGTCCTACATGAAAGTAATGATTACAGGCTCCAATGGACAGCTTGGAAGCGAGCTCCGGAGAATCCTACAAAAAGGTGTGTCTGAACTCGGCCCTATTCCAAAGTGTTTTATTGATGCAAAGCTTGATTGTGTTGATATTGAGGATTTGGATATAACAAATCTTTCGGATGTCTCTCGGCATGTTTGTGAATTTGCACCCCAACTTATAATAAACTGTGCTTCATACACTAATGTCGATGCATGCGAGACCCATCAGGATGATGCTTTCAAGGTGAATTCTCTGGGAGCACGCAATATGGCTGTCGGTGCGGAAATGGTAGGGGCAAGAATTATCTATCTTTCTACCGACTATGTCTTTTCAGGGGATGCTTCGAGTCCGTATCGTGAGTATGACAGACCTGAGCCTCAAAATGTATACGGCGCCACAAAACTGGCAGGAGAAAGGTTCGTCAGAGACTTCTGCTCCCGTTGGTTTATAGTCAGGACATCGTGGCTTTACGGATATAACGGCAAAAACTTCGTGAAAACCATAATGCGGCTTGCCAGAGAAAGAGGCACTATAAAAATCGTAAGCGATCAGACAGGGAATCCCACAAATGCAGCCGACCTTTCGCATCACATACTTAAAATTGCTTCTGCCGGTGAATACGGCATATATCACTGCACAGGCAGAGGGACATGCTCATGGTATGATTTTGCAGATAAGATAATCGAGTATTCGGGAATTAAAGCATCTGTTTTTCCCTGCTCTTCAGATGAGTATCAAAGTCCTGTAAAACGCCCCAAATACTCCGCACTTGAACATATGGCGCTGCGCTGCAGCGTTGGGGATGAAATGCGCAAATGGCAGGACGCACTAAAATATTTCTTGGAACGATATGATGGAGAATAGTTAATTCCCGAGATTTTTTAAGGAAACAATATGACATGTTCCTTTTATTTTTTTGAGGTATCATGCGATTTGTTATTATCTTGCATAACATAAATAAAAAGTACATGGGGCGTAGAATATGATATCTGTCGCAATGACGACTTACAAAAGCATCCCGCGTTTTCTATATAAGCAGCTAGACAGCCTCCGCGTACAGACTAGAGAGCCGGACGAGGTCGTTATAGTGGATGATTATTCACAGGACGGGACTAAAGAACGAATAGAGACTTATATATCTGAAAATGGTTTGACTAGATGGAAATTACTATCTAACGATAAAAACCGCGGTTTTAAAAAAACATTCAAAACAGCCATTGCAGAAACTCGAGGCGACCTGATTTTTCTATGTGACCATGATGATATCTGGATGCCGAATAAAATTGAAGTTATGAACGATGTTATATCTGATAATAAAGATATTCTGGTTTTGTGTTCAACATATAAAATAATTGATAGTGAGGACTGTGAAGATACAATCAAGCAAGAAACTATTTACAATATCAATAGAATAAATAAATTATTCAGCAAAAACACCAATTTAAATGAAGTTGTTAAAATAGATTATAGAAAAATGATAAAAGGAAATTATTTCCAGGGTTGTACTTCTTTGATGCGCAAGGAAATAAAAGAGGTTTTTTTAAATTGTTTCGTCGATACAGTCCCCCATGATTATCAAATAAACATGCATACAGCACTAAGGAACGGCCTTGGAGCAATAAATAAACAACTTATATATTACCGCATACACGAAAAAAATACCATTGGGCTTTGTATCTGCAATAAAAAGATTTTGGATATAAATTTAAGGGTAAATATTTTTAAAATATCCTTATATGAAAAACTATTCTTGACTGATTTTGTAAAACAGGCAGCCGTTACTCAATCACAGGCTGAATTTGCAAGAAAATGGGCCTGTTTTAATACCGCAAGACTTGAATCTCTGGAAAACCTTAACATATTCCTTTGGGGTAAAAATTTATTAAAAAATAGCAGCATAATGTCTTATGATATAATTTTAAGCTATGGACTGGACCTTTTTTTGTATAATTATCAGTAAAATGAGGAGGATAATCAATGGCCAACTTCATATTTAACAAGACAGCGATAGAAGGCGTTTTGATAATTGAACCTACGGCCTACAAAGACAAACGCGGCTATTTTATGGAAACATATAACTATAACGAATTCAAATCTGCCGGCATTAATAATATTTTTGTTCAAGACAACCAGTCAAAATCAAAGAAGGGTGTTTTGCGTGGGCTCCATTTTCAGAAAAAATACTCGCAGGCAAAGCTTGTCCGCATAATCAGCGGAGAAGTTTTCGATGTCGCCGTTGACATACGCAAAGGCAGTCAGACATTTGGCGGATGGGTAGGAGCAATGCTGTCAGCGGAAAACAACAAACAGGTTTTTATTCCTAAGGGATTTGCACACGGTTTTCTTGTAATTTCTGACGAAGCTGAATTTTTCTACAAGTGCGATGAATTCTACCATCCTGAGGACGAATGCGGGATCATCTGGAATGACGAGACAATCGGGATCCGGTGGCCGGAAGTGGAAGAAATCATACTTGGGAAAAAAGATATGGATAACCTCAGCTTTAAAGAAATATGCGGTACAGATCTAGGTCTTTGAAGATAGCGTGATCCGGTAATCCGGGATGAGGACAGAGAGCTCAATCAGGAATATTTTTTGGGGCTTTGCCGCTCAGCTGGCAGTGCTGTTACTGGGCTTTGTTTCCAGAAAGGTTTTTCTGGATTATCTGGGGTACGAGGTTCTGGGTATTCAGGGGCTTTTCCAGAATATCGTTTCTTTATTGAATATATCTGATTGCGGCATCGGGGTTGCGATAATATGCACACTGTATAAGCCGCTTGCGTTTGATGACCGCCCCCAGATTTGTTCTCTGATGGCATTTTATGAAAAGGTTTACCGCCTGCTTGCACTCTTTATCCTGACTGTTGGGATCGTGCTCCTTCCGTTCATCAATAACCTGGTAAAGGGAGCCACGTATTCTCCGAACCTTCTCAGAGCGATATTTATCATTTTTGTCGCCGATATCGTGATCTCATATCTTTTTTCATACAAAAGGTCTATTTTACTTGCAGACCAAAACGGATACATATTATCTATATGCTATGCCGTTTATAGTGTCGGACTTCTGTCCGTACAGATGCTCATAGCCAAATACCACTTCGGCATCCTCCTGTTTTTCTCAATCCGCGTAATATTCAGAATAATAGAAAATTCCATCATAACGTATATTGCAAACAGAAAATATTCATATTTAAAGGAAATCAAGGCGGAACCGCTCGCACCGGATATCAGAAATGGCATTTTTGACAACACAAAAGCACTGGCATTTCACTATATCGGAAATTATTTGACCGCGGGAATAAACAACATCGTAATTTCAGCATTCATAAGCGTGGCGGCCGTTGGGATATACGGCAACTACAGCGCCATAATCCTTGCCGCAGCGGGTATGATTTCTCAGTTCTCCGGCGGGATAACGGCAAGCTTTGGCAACATGATAGCCAGGGAATCCAAGGATAACATACTCAGCGTTTTTGAGCTTTCATTTTTCGTCAATTTCATCATATATAACATGGCGGGAGTCACCGCATTCGTTCTTATTACACCTTTTGTCAGGATGTGGATGGGGGAGTCGGGGGTACTTCCATTTTCTGCTGTCTCAATAATAGTAGCTGCGTTCTACCTAAGCGGGATATCTCTACCTCTCGGCGCGATAAGAGCAAGCGCCGGCATCTTCAAACCGGACCGGTATCTGCACATACTGATTGCAGGTATAAATCTCGGACTTTCAATCACACTTGTAAAAATTATCGGGATTACCGGTGTTTTTATAGGAAGTCTGATTTGTATCTGTATAAAAGAGATCGGGGTGTTACCTCATATCGTCTATAAATATCTATTTGAAAAAAAGGCATGGCTCTATTACAGGTTGCTTTTAGCGTTTATTCTATCGACATCGGCTTGTCTTGCCACTGCATCTTCATTGTGCTCATTTGTAAGGATCGAAAGCAGCATAGCGGACTTTATAATCAAGACCCTTATATGCCTGTGCGTGTCAAATATCATTGTTTTCACACTATGGTCGCGTACCAGATATATCTCAGACCTTAAAAGAATTTTGCGCAGCGTCTTAAAAAACTATGGACATGGCAGCCCTGACCAAAAATAGAATGATGGCATGAACAGCCGGGGCATTACATTTTTATTTGATAATTTCGTTATGCGGGCGAATTTTTTTACAGATACCGTCATAGTGGCCTTTAAACATGTAGGAGATGTAATGAAAATCAAAATGGTTAGCGATAAAAACATGCAGAATCCGAAGAGGGGAAAGAGAGCGCCGCAGATTCTTATTACACCATTTTTTGTATAAATCGGAAGGATGGCTCTGCTTGAGCAGCCACGCATTTCTTGTTATGTAATAATATCGCCAGGCAGGGTATCCGTTTGAAATAAAGTACCATCCAAGAAAACGGTATCCCTTCGGTTTTCCCAAAGAGTGGTAGAGGATGGCTGTTGGACTTTCGATAATCTTAAAATTATGCTCATATAATTTTAAATTGAAGTCATGATCCACACAGTCAATGAAAAGGCGATCTGTAAAACCGCCTGAATTGATACCGGCAGATACGTTCGTCAGAGCTCCGGATGTAATGGGCATAGGCAAGTTATCATTTTTTGAGTGCCCCCTAAAGAAAGATTGGAGCCTGCTTATTTTTATGCTGCGTTCAGATTTGACATCGGGGTCATATATCTTTGGATATATGATCCCGATGTCGCTCCGTGACAGATATTCAGACATGCCTGCGAAATAATTCTTACCGCAGATACTGTCCTGATCAAGAGTCAATAGCCACCTGCAACCCTGTTTATTTGCGGTGTTGAGAGATTGATTCAATGCATATGCGATGCCCATATTTTCAGGGTTTCTTATTAGTATGGGTTTTCCCTGAAAACAGCCTGCCAGCATTTTTTCAATCTCAGAGATGTTTTTTGACCCATTTTCCACGATAATGATCCTTTTGACTCCGTTTGACAGAAGTGCGGAAATATTTTTTTTAAGACGGGAAATGTCTGGATTATATGTGACAATGGATGCATAAATATCATTATCCGCAGAAAAATATTTCATTGTGATTACACCTGCTTTGACGGAGGTATGGACTATGATTTATCAGAAGCGTAAGTACTGAAAACACATAAGCTATCATAATTATAATGGAAGATAGCATTCCTGTCTTAAAATTACAAAAATTCCATATCCTGTACAATTAATATCGTTCTCTTCCTCATGACCTTAGTTTGGATGCTATACTCTTTCCCAGACTTATCGCGAAGGGATGTTTTGATTGCGGCAGCCAATTGATATACTTAAAAATATCTTCGGTTATACTTCATTTCGGCCTGGACAGGAGGAGATAATCAGCAATATCCTGAGCGGACGTGACGCACTCGGAATAATGCCTACCGGCGCAGGCAAATCCCTTTGCTACCAGATCCCGGCTGTTCTTACCGACGGAACATCGATAATAATATCTCCGCTTATTTCCCTTATGAAAGACCAGGTGGACGCACTCAGGCAGAACGGAGTACAGGCCGCATCCATAAACAGTTCCATGGAGTGGGATGATGTGGTCTCAATTTTCCGCCTAGTGAGCAGCGGCAGGATAAAACTGCTTTATATAGCTCCTGAACGTTTTGAGAACAATGGTTTTCGGGAGTTTTTTCATTCGATAGAGATCGGACTTGTCATCGTGGACGAGGCTCACTGTGTCTCTCAGTGGGGCCATGACTTTCGCCCCTCTTATCTGAACATCGCGCCGGCCATAAAATCCCTGAAACGGCGTCCCGTCGTTGCGGCGTTCACCGCAACCGCCACCCCCGAGGTTCGCGACGATATCATCCGTCAGCTTGGGCTTGAATCCCCCTTCTCCGTTACAACCGGTTTTGACCGTGAGAACTTATTTTTTCAGGTGGAGCACCCTGCCGACAAGACAAAATTTCTGCTCGACTATGTGAGTAAAATTCCTAATGCCTCAGGCATAGTTTACTGTTCGACACGGAAGCAGGTTGAATCGGTATGCGATAAAATTTGCCGCACAGGCATAAGCGCGGTACGCTATCACGCAGGGCTGGACGATGACGAGAGGCTGCGCAACCAGGAGGCTTTCATATATGACAAGGCAGGTGTAATGGTTGCCACAAATGCTTTCGGAATGGGCATAAACAAATCAAACGTGCGTTATGTGATCCACTACAACATGCCTGCAAACATGGATTCATACTACCAGGAGGCCGGACGTGCCGGACGGGATGGTTTGCCGGCAGACTGCATCCTGCTCTTCGGTCCAAAAGATGTCATGACCGCACGCTTCTTTATCTCACAGTGCGAGGACAGCGGGACAAAAAAATCGGCATACCGAAAACTGCGCGACATGGTCGATTATTGCCACACTACCGGCTGTCTCAGATCATATATACTGAACTATTTCGGGGAAGAAGATGCTCCGGGGAACTGCGGCTCATGCGGCAGCTGCACTTCACAGACGGAGCTTGTCGACGTGACGACAGAGGCTAAAAAGATAATATCCTGCGTTTACCGTATGGCGGAACATACCGGCGGGAGAAAGTTTGGGAGTGCTGTCCTAACTGATGTATTGCGCGGCTCACAGAAGGCCCGGATAAAATCTCTCGGTTTTGATAAAATATCCACATGGGGACTCATGAAAGAATACCGCGTCGACGATGTCCGCGGGATCGTAGATTTCCTCGTCGCTCAGGGTTTTCTGCAGACAGAGGCCGGCGAATTCCCCTTCCTCTCTTTCACTGAGAATTCTTTGCCATTTTTGAAAAGCAGGACAAAACTTCTTATGCGGAAACAGGAGGAGAAGGCTGAAAAAAGACCCCTTCAGAAAAACCGGCATACGGAAACGGTCAACGAGGAACTGTTTGATGTACTGCGCTCATTGCGGAAAGAACTCTCGGCGGCTGAAGGAGTTCCTCCATATATTGTCTTCTCGGACAAAACCCTGGCAGCGATGTGCGATATGCTGCCGTCAGACAAAGACGGATTGCTTGAAGTCCCGGGAGTGGGACAGGCAAAGCTGGAAAAGTACGGGGATGCATTTATCTACGCGATAAACTCATGGAGAGGGGATACAGCCCGCAGGCACTGACGTTATGCGTTGCCCCCTCTGTGAATGAAGCACGGGCCTATCTTTAGGGTATAAGAAAGATAGATGGTTGTATTGTTTTATCCTTTAACAACGTCCGCTGATTTTCCCACGGTCTCGGATTTTCCCTTGTTTTTCCCAGCAGCTTCCATTGCATCGATCTCTTCGATCGTTACTTTTTTATAGCCTTTTGGTTCAGCAAAGAGCTCCATGTTTGGCCTCCCGAGCTTAATGTTCGTATATTCATAGGAGGTCCTGCCGTCCAAGGACTGGGTCTTGACCGGAACGGGGAAATTATCGCGGTACCATTCGTAATACTGGTCTTTTGTCTCTCCCTTGTTGTATTTTACTGTAACCAGAAATTTCTTCAATCTGTAACTGTCGACCATTTCGTGTCCGATGAATTCCCTGGACAGGTCACCTGTGTCAATCTCCTGAGGACTGCTTAGATTCTGCTTCGGCGCTCCGATATACTCCTGCTCGACATAACGCCGGAGTTTCGGGAAGATAAGCCATATTACCTTCTTATCCTCTCTGGTCACCACTATCTCATTGCTGCCGGCTATTTCGTAGCGGGACATATCACCTGCGATGTAGACCTTGCCCTTCTGTTCCGCCCCAGCGTCCTTCTCGATAAAACTGGCGCTGAATTCCGTTGCCATATCTGCCGCAAATGACGCTGCGCAGAACCCCAGAAGTGCTGAAATAACAGCCGCTGTCAAAATATAACGTCTCATGTTATCACCTTTTACGATAGGATTTTCGATAATTATTATACACCGCCCGCCTTTGACCTTTATGCGTGCTTTACCTATTGTTGCAAGGGATTTTTTCACCTCATTGCCGTAAGACTGCATAAGCAGCGGGAGGCCCCGGCAGAGTACAGAGACACTCCTGGATCCTCCCGCTGATCTTGCCGATCCGACGTTAAATGATCGATATAGAGGTAATTGATGTCAAACTATTCCGTGGCTGCTAAGAAACCGCACCCGACATGTCTGGATCGTAGCAAATCTATTTATCGGCGTTTGCCAGCCATGCGACGGCCGAAATTTCCTAGAACGCAGGTACGATCCCCTTCGGGACTAGGTTCTTTATAATATATTCCTTTACTTCCTTTGAGTTTGCGGCCTTTACAAGCGCCTTGATTGCCGGTGTGTTCCTGTCTGCGGCACGGACCGCTATGACATTTGCATAGGGCGAGTCCTTGCCTTCGATGATGATCGCATCCTTTGATGGGATCAGTTTTGCCTCTACTGCAAAGTTCGTATTAATGACAGCTGCGTCAACGTCCTGCAGAGTGCGCGGGAGCTGCGCGGCATCAAGCTCGCGGAACTTTATCTTCCTGGGGTTGTCTGTTATGTCTTTTGCCGTCACAAGTTCTCCCTGTTTTACCTTGATGAGTCCGTTCTTTTCAAGCAGGCGAAGAGCTCGGGCACAGTTCGTCGCATCGTTGGGTATCGCTATCTGCGCTCCGTTTTTCAGCTCATTCAGCTTCTTTATCTTCTGTGAATAAAGACCAAGCGGTTCGATGTGTACCTTCGCGACCCAGACGAGATTAAGATTCTTTTCCCTGTTCATGTTTTCAAGGTAGGGGACATGCTGGAAGAAGTTCGCGTCCAGGCTCTTTTCTGCAAGCGCGATGTTTGGCGTCACGTAATCGGTGAACTCCTTTATCTGGAGGTCATAGCCCTCTTTGGCAAGAAGGCCCTTGACCACGACCATGATATCCTTATGTGGGAATGGTGTAACTCCGATCGTGATGGTCTTGTTTGCGGCAAATGCCGCTGTCGGAATAACGAGCGCGAAAAGCAGTGCGAATATTATCTTTTTCATATTTATCTTCCTTCCTTCCTTTCACGAGGCGGAAACCTCTATATTGATGATATTTCTACTTTATGCATACTTAATGCATAAAGTCCCCCATTAGACCGCACCTTGGACATATCGCAGGCTATGCAGATCCCCCCTCTATTTTATCCGTTCATACATTGCATTGCCGATACTCTGTATAATCTGAACGATGATTATCAGTATCACGACGGAGTAGATCATGACGTCCGTCTGAAACCTGTTGTAGCCATACTTTATGGCCAGGTCGCCAAGTCCGCCGCCGCCCACGACACCGGCCATAGCCGAGTATCCGAGAAGATTTATAGCGACTACCGCCCAGTTAAGGACTATTGATGGCATTGCCTCCCTCACCATTACGCCGAAGACGATCTGCATATCGCCTGCGCCGAAGGAACGCGCCGCCTCAATAACTCCCGGGTCGACTTCAAGCAGGCTGCCCTCCATAAGACGGGCGACAAACGGCGTAGCTGCAATAGTAAGCGGGACTATTGACGCAGTGCTCCCTATCGAAGTCCCCGCTATCAGCCTTGTGAGCGGGATTATCGCAATCATCAGGATGATGAAAGGGAACGAGCGCAGCAGGTTGACAATAAGACTCAGTGTCGAGTATACGGCCCTGTTGGGCCTGAGTCCGTTTGCACCTGTCAGTATCATAACTATCGCGACCCCAAAACCGAAAATTCCCGAAAAAAGCGTCGAGAGTGCGACCATATAGACCGTTTCCCAGAGTGCATACAGAAGCTCATTCACCATCTTTCATTACCTCCCATACCATACCTTTGTTTTTAAGCCATTGAAGGACCCTGTCAAGGTCTTTATCTGCTACATTTATGATGAGGAATCCCATAATATCGTTCCGGTATCTCTCTATCCTTCCACCCACGACGGAAAAGTTCGTGTCAAGTTCGCGCGCCATACTTGTGATAATACTCTCATTCGCTATCTCTCGCGGAAAGACAAGCCTTATATTTGTGCCGGACGGTATGATCGTGTAGTCGTCGTGGATGAGCTTGCGCAGTTCCTCGCCCGGTGCCAGAAAGAGATTGTCCGTCTCGCCGGAAGCCACGATCCTGCCTCCATCGAGTATGGTCACTTTGTTGCAGACCATCTTCACAACCTCCATTTGGTGCGTCACAACGACAATAGTCACTCCAAGCTTCATATTGATATCCATCAGTAGTTCGAGTATTGAGATCGTCGTTTTTGGGTCGAGTGCAGAGGTAGCCTCGTCACATAGGAGTATCTTTGGCTTCAGTGCGAGCGCCCTTGCAATACCTATGCGCTGTTTCTGCCCTCCGCTGAGGTTCCGTATCTTTTCGTCGCGTTTCTCCGTGAGCCCGACAAGCGCCAGGAGCTCCTCCACGCGCGCGGTTGCCTCTTTTTTGGGAACACCCCAGACTTCGAGCGGAAACATTATGTTCTGGTAGACGTTCTTCCTGTTCATGAGGTTGAAGTTCTGGAAAATCATACCCATCTCACGGCGCAGCTCCTTCAGCTTATCCGGCGTAAGCTCGCAGACCTCATGTCCCATAACCCTGACGGAGCCCTCGCTGTAGTCCTCAAGACCGTTGAGACAGCGCAGCAGCGTTGACTTGCCTGCACCGGAGTGCCCGACGATGCCGAAAACATCACCCTGCTCAACATCCAGGGAAATATCCTGAAGCACCTTCATATCGCTGTAATATTTCCCAAGTCCTTTAATGTGTATCATCAAATTTCTCCCTTCGTTAAAAAAAAGCACAAAAAAAGAGACCCGGCTCGAGGCCCGGTCTCTCTGATTTTACAGCAACGACGCCTTAGGCGTCCACTGGATCAGGAGAGGAGCCTCGGGTGTACATGCACATCATCATGCTGCTATTTGCTGCGCTATGTTTCATTATGGTTCCTCCTTCCCCTGAATATATTGCCGAGCATTATAGCCATGCCTATTGCAAATGTCAAGCACCTTTTCTTTTGGGTGTTTTCTTTTGGCGTACCAATACCACAACACGTACCAATACCACGACTTGCACAATACATGGAATTAAGCTAGAATAATCCGCATGATAAAAAATACGACTTCAGTCAATTTTCAATCGGTGTTTTGTTGTTGCTGTACGGAGGGTCCGAAAGGATAACCCGCACGGCTGGGTTCTGCTGTTGCGGTCATAGACGGACAGCAGGTGCAATTTAGTTTCATGGGATAAGCTTTTGGCGAACAGGCCTGCCGCATAAACAGCGACAGGCCTGTTTTTAACCTGTATTTTATAATTTATCGGGTTTCAGTATGTTTTTTTATTTCTGAAGTTTGTAATATATAAAAACAAACACACAAGGAGTGATTTCAATGACAGCATGGGAGTACATAAAAAGCGATTTTGAAGCGGCAATGAGAAATGACCCCGCGATCCCGCGCGGATTCCGCGGAGTATTGGAAGTGGTTTTCTGCACACCGGGATTTTTGGCCATAACCTGTCACAGGGGGCTGCACTTTCTTCATTCAACGATGCATTTGCCCGTTATACCCCGTTTTCTCTCCCTTATCGTCAGATGGTGGACCGGGGTGGAGATACATCCTGGCGCTGAGATAGGCAGCGGCTTCTTCATAGACCATGGGGCCGGCGTCGTAATAGGCGAGACAGCTATTGTCGGAGACAACGTAACTCTCTATCAGGGAGTCACTCTCGGCGGCACAGGCAACGAAAAAGGGAAAAAACGCCATCCTACGCTGGAATCCAATGTCTTCGTAGGAAGCGGGGCAAAGATATTAGGTCCTATAACCATCGGAGCTAATTCACGTATCGGAGCTAACAGCGCCGTGCTGAAGGATGTTCCGCGCAACGCGACCGTTACCGGCATGAGGGCACGTATAGTCAAGATAGACGGCAAAAGGATCAATGAATGCTCTGCCTGCATCAACCCGGAGGAACTCTGGGCAAAGATATTCCGCCTCGAAGAAGAGTTATTTCTACTGAAGAGGGAGGTACGGCATCTAAAGGGTGAAGAGGGACCCGAAAGTGGACCTCGTGCTGACGTGGAGGTCGAAGTGAGACATCGGCCTTAGCTGCGATCGAGATGTGCAGTCGTATATGGCAATGCGGCATGGAAAGCCTGCGCACCTGAGCTTCTCTTATAGGGTCAGGCTTTTTGTGAAATATAAACCCCTGTCAGCACCAGCAGTCCGCCAATTATATAAAATAACGTGATCCTTTCGTTCAGGACAACCGTCGCGGCTATAATTGCCATAGGCGGCGATAGGTACATAAGGTTGTTCGCCTTGACAGCGCCCAGACTCCAGATGACTTTGTTCCAAAGCAGGAAACAGACGGCGGAGGCAAACACTCCGAGGAAAATAAGGTTCGCCATGACATCAAAGCGCATCAAAACATCCGGCCTCCAGTGAAAAGCCTGGGTAAAAAGCAGCGGTACCAGCGACACAAGGGAATAAAAAAAACTCTTTCTGGTGATTACAGCCAAAGAGTAGCTCTTATTGATATCCCTTATCACGATAGAGTAGAACGCAAACGAGAGCGCCGCTCCTATGGCCAGAAAATCGCCGATCGGGTTCAGTTTCAGGACAAAATGCCCATTGAACACGAGCAGAAAAACTCCGGCAAGACCGAATACACAGCCCCAGAGGAAATTTTTTGTGATTTTTTCGTTCTTCGTCATAAAATGAGCGACTACGCCGGTAAGCATCGGTGCAGTGGAGACCAGCAACGCAACGTTTGACGCTGTGCTGTATGAGAGCGCAAAATTTTCACATAGAAAATAGAGCGTGATACCTAAAAATCCGGCAAGGGCAAAAATACATTCCTCCCGTACGCTCCTCGGCTTGATGAATTTCGGGTCTGATACCACGAATATCAGATAGGCAATTATATACCGGTAGACAAGTATCTCTGTGGGAGATAGGAATCTGAGGAGTACTTTTGTTGATACAAAAGTTATGCTCCAGATAAATATTACAAACAGTGCTGTCAGGTAAACAAGGTTTTTTCCTTTGAATTTCATATGATCGTTCTCCCCAATGCCTCAAAATATGCAGGGTATATTGTATACCGTTTTTACGCCGGCGTATAACCCGGCATATTTTATTTTATCGGCAATACTGTTAGCTCAAAAAAGAAATGCCGGCATATCTTTTCATATAATGCCGTTGCTCATACAATACATGCATATAGAAGACATCAGGAGCGTAATGATTTTCCTGAATAACGGAAGGGGCAAAACATCCATGGACGAAAAGATAACACCGCTTGTCTCTATGAAGGGCATCAACAAGATTTTCTACGATTCTTATGCGAATCGTGATGTGGATTTTGACCTGATGCCAGGAGAGGTCCACAGCATCCTCGGGGAAAACGGCGCGGGGAAGACAACTCTTATGAACTGCCTCGCTGGAATATACAGGCCCGATTCCGGAACCATAGAAGTAGGTGGTAGGTCCGTCGTGCTCTCTAACCCGCGTGTCGCGATAGCCAACGGGATTGGCATGGTCCATCAGCACTTCATGCTTGTTCCCGTCTTCTCCGTCTGGGAAAATATGGTCCTTGGGCTTAACGATGAACCCTTCTCCCTCAACAAAAGTAAAATCATCTCCATGATACGGGCGCTTTCGGAGAAGTACGGCATGAAGGTCGACCCTGAGGCAAAGATCTGGCAGCTTTCCATAGGAGAGCAGCAGCGGGTCGAAATATTGAAGATGCTTTACCGCGGCACGAAGGTTTTGATCCTCGACGAACCGACATCCGTCCTTACGCCTCAGGAGACACGGGAACTTTTTTTCACTCTGAAAAATATGACTGCGTCGGGACACGGGATCGTGCTCATTTCACATAAGATAGAAGAAATAATGGAGATATCAGACAGGCTCACCGTGCTGCGCAAGGGCGTAAACATCGGCACTGTGCCTGCAAAGGGCATCTCAAAAGAACAAATCGCGGAAATGATGGTCGGGCATCAGCTCCATGGCATAACCCTCTCTCCTGACAGGCCGGCGCCTGGCGGCACTATGCTTGAATGCAGCGGCATCTGTGCGAAAAACGACAGGAACATACCGGCGCTCACAGACCTTTCGCTCTCGATACGCGCCGGCGAGATACTCGGTGTGGCAGGCGTCGACGGCAACGGGCAGGATGAGCTTTGTGATGTCATTGCAGGGTTGCGGGTTCCTGAAAGCGGCCGGGTCATAGTCGGCGGCAAAGACTTAACAGGCAGGTGTACCCGTGATTTTATAGGTTCAGGCATAAGCTATATCCCTGCAGACAGGAAGGGGGTCGGTCTCATCCCAAACATGAATTTAGAGGAAAATATGCCTCTCAAAAACTATTGGGAACCGCCTGTCGAAATAAAAAAATTTTTCATGGATTGGAAATACATTTCCGGATTTGCTGAGGAGCGCGTCAAAAAATACGACGTCAGCGCTCCTTCGATGCGTGCGCCTGTACGAGTACTCTCAGGAGGAAACCTCCAGAAACTCATGCTGTCAAGAGAGATATCCGACGACACAAAGGTCATAATCGCAATGCAGCCGACCTGGGGCCTTGATGTGGGAGCCACGGAGTTCGTACACCAGCGTCTCATGGAGGCACGCGACAGAGGTGTCGCCATACTGCTCATATCGAAAGACCTTCAGGAACTTCAGTCGATCTCCGACAGGATCGCAGTCATGTACTGCGGTTCTGTGACAGGAATCATAGATGATCCCCAGAACACGGATGCAGAGACCCTCGGCCTTATGATGGCAGGCATCAAAGTTTAAAATGGTATAACTTTAGTGATAAGATATTTTTCAGGCAATATAAGTTCAGCGATATATTCTGCCTCAATTAAATTTTTATCTACGTCTTTCCTTTTTCCGCATAAATGATAGAATCTACTCTAGCGCCAAAATTTGGCGCATTTTGGTGTTGTTTTTAAAAATCACTATTTGTTAAAGCCAAGGGGGAAGGAAACAGATGAAACTTCCGACATTCTGGGGCGGCATACACCCGCCGCAGAAGAAAGAATTTACATTAAATGAATCTATTGTTGAGTATCTGCCAAAGGGAGAGCTTGTTTTCCCGATGGCGCAGAATCTTGGAGCCCCGTGTCAGCCTGTGGTTAAAAAGGGTGATAATGTGCTTGTGGGACAGAAACTAGGGAATAATGACGCTTTTGTGTCCGCCCCGGTCCTTTCGAGCGTATCCGGCACAGTTAAGGATGTAGCTATGCGGATGACATCTTCCGGTACACTTGAGAACTGCGTGATCGTAGAGAACGACGGGAGATACGAGAAGGATCCGTCTTGGACCCCTATGGATAACTATGAGGAAGCAGATCCAAAGGAATACCTCAAGCGCATTCGCGAAGCAGGCATAGTCGGTTTCGGCGGCGCAACTTTCCCGACGGCGGTAAAACTTTCACCTCCGCCGGATAAAATCATTAAGTGGCTCATCGTGAACGGTGCGGAGTGTGAACCATACCTTAACTGTGACAATCGTCTCATGCTTGAACAGCCCGGTAAAATTGTCGGAGGGCTGCGTCTTGTCATGAGGTTATTTCCTGATGCAGAGGGGATAATCGCCATAGAGGACAATAAACCTCAGGCTATCGATATTATGGAGGCCGAGATCAAAAAACAGGGCACAGTGAAAATGACAGTCAGGGCTCTCCCTGTAAAATATCCCCAGGGTGCGGAAAAAATGCTCATAGAAACACTGACCGGACAGGAATACGTCATTACGGCACTCCCGGCCGACGTTGGCTGCATCATACTGAATGTGCGCACTGTCCACCAGATATGGGAAGCAATAGCAGAAGGAGAACCATCAGTCACACGGGTAGTTTCGGTTACCGGCGAAGCTGTTGCAAATCCGAAAAACATTCACGTTCCTCTCGGAACTTCGGTACGCGAGCTGATCGATCTGTGCGGCGGCTTCAAGGAGCAGCCGGTCAAGATCCTTTCAGGCGGGCCTATGATGGGGATAGCGCTTCGTACCATAGATGTCCCGGTCGTCAAGGGTACATCCGGCATTCTGGCGCTGACAGCAGATTCGGCATATCTAGCGCCTGAATCATCGTGCATCCGCTGCGGACGGTGCATCAAAGCATGTCCTATGGGCGTCATGCCGAACGTGCTGAACCCCCTCGTTCTGATGCGCGACTATAAGACATTTGAAGAAAAAGGCGGAATGAACTGCATAGAGTGCGGGAGCTGCACATATGTGTGTCCGGCCAACCGGCACCTCACACAGTCATGCCGCGACGGCAAGGCTGCCGTTATGGCAATGCGCAGAAAGGCGGCGAACAAATAATGGAACGCCTCCTGGCAGTATCAAGCTCACCTCATATCCATTCTCCGGTTGATACGCGCAAGATCATGACATGGGTGCTTATTGCCCTGGCTCCCGCCGGATTTGCGGGGATCTATTTCTTCGGGCTTCGGGCAGCTCTGGTTATGGCGGTCTGCGTAGCAAGCTGCAAAATTTCCGAGTTTATATGGCAGAAGATGGCAAAACAGACCATAACGGTTGGGGATATGTCTGCCGCCGTCACAGGGCTACTTTTGGCCTATAACCTCCCGCCGGCGATACCCCTCTGGATGGCATCGGTCGGAAGTGTTTTCGCGATTATAATCGTCAAACAGTTCTTCGGCGGCATAGGCTGCAACATCGTAAACCCCGCTCTCGCAGGACGTGCGATGATGCTTACAAGCTGGCCCGTTCCGATGACAACATGGGCTATTGACGGGGTATCAGGAGCCACTCCCCTTGCAGTGATAAAGACAGGCACGACAGCCAATCTTCCTGATCTCTACAATATATTCATCGGGCACGTCGGGGGATGTATAGGGGAAACTTCAGCCGCTGCACTTCTCATAGGGTTCGGGATCCTTCTTTATAAAGATATAGTCGACTGGCATATTCCCGTCGTCTATATAGCGACGGTAGCGGCCCTAAGCGCTGTATTCGGCAGAGCGGCAGGCCCTTTATATGAGATTTTTACAGGCGGACTTTTCCTTGGTGCGATTTTCATGGCAACAGATTATACCACATCTCCGATGACAAGGAAGGGACAGGTCATATTCGCGCTTGGCTGCGGGGTGCTTACCTCTCTGATAAGGACTTTCGGCGGATATCCCGAGGGCGTATCTTACTCAATACTTATCATGAACCTCACTGTCCCTCTTATAGACAGATTCGCTGTACCGCGTATCTTCGGGGAGGTGAAGAAACATGTCTAAGATAATCAGACTTGGAGTAGTACTCTTCATCATCACCGCGGTAACCGGACTCATACTTGGCGGCGTCTACACTATGACGCTTGAGCCGATCCGGACAGCAAAAGAGCGGGAAAAGATGGAGGCTCTGGCAGCTACGCTTCCCGGAGCAACAGATTTTAAAACAGTAAAGATCACAGGTAACCCGGGGATAATCAAGGAGATCAACGAGGGCACTTCCGGCGGCAAGCTTGTCGGTTATACCATAACCGTAACACCTAAGGGCTACGGCGGACCGATCGAAATGGTCGTCGGGATCAGCAGTGAGGGACAGCTGATGGACATCAGGATACTTACCCACAACGAAACCCCTGGACTGGGCGCAAAAGCGCCGGATCCGGCTTTCTCCGGCCAGTTCAAGAACAGGAAAGTCAGCAGACTGAATGTAACTAAGACCTCTGCGGCTTCTGACAACGAGATCCAGGCAATCTCCGGTGCGACAATAACATCAACCGCTGTTGTGACAGGCGTTAATACCGCGCTCAACTACTGGAAAATAAATCTCAAGGGCGGCGGGAATAAGCATGTTTCTATTGCCGTTCCTGTTTCCACTGCAATTGACGCAGTAAGCTCCGCATCAAAGAAAAGAGGTGTGAATTAGTGATGATGAATCCTCTCAGACTAATCACAAACGGGGTAATCAGAGAAAACCCGACATTTGTACTGGTGCTTGGTCTCTGTCCGACTCTCGCGGTGACTACAAGTGCCGTAAACGGCTTCGGCATGGGAATTGCCGCAACTGCGGTACTCATTGGTTCTAACATAATGATTTCCGCGCTACGCAAGTTCATACCGGACGAGATACGCATCCCGGCGTTTATAGTCGTTATTGCAGGTTTCGTTACGGTGGTACAGCTTCTGATCTCGGCTTACGCCCCTGCGCTTAACAAGTCGCTTGGAATTTTCATACCGCTGATTGTCGTCAACTGCATAATCCTGGCCCGCGCAGAGGCGTTCGCGTTCAAGAACGGTGTTATAGACTCACTGTTTGACGGAGTCGGCATGGGCTTGGGCTTCACGCTGGCGCTGACTTTCATCGGCGGCCTCCGCGAACTTCTAGGCAATGGCTCAATATTCGATCACGCTGTCATACCGGCGTTATATCAGCCTGCACTGCTTGTTATCCTTGCTCCCGGCGGTTTTATCACACTTGGCATTCTTATTGCGCTCTTCAGACACATTCAGATGCGCAAGGAAGAGTCGGTGACAGGGTTCGCCCCAGCTTTTGACGGATGGGAAAAACTTAACGCATGCGAAGGCTGCAGCCTCAGAGCAGTCTGCGGAGGCGGCAACGCCACTGTTCCATGCGCAAAAGAGCAAAAGGAAGGTGATGCGTGATGTCGCTGCTTGCCCTCTTCTTCGGAGCCATATTTGTAAACAACATACTTCTCGCGCGCTTCCTCGGCTGCTGCCCGTTTCTTGGGGTATCAAGCAGGCTTGAGACCGCAAAAGGGATGGGTATTGCTGTCATCTTCGTAATTGTGTTTGCGTCGACGATGACGTGGCTGGCTTACACCTTTATACTTGTTCCGCTCGGTCTCGAATATCTCTATACACTCTCGTTCATTCTCATAATAGCGGCGCTGGTACAGTTCGTGGAGATAGTACTCAAGAAGGTGCAGCCGGGCCTCTATAAGTCGCTCGGTATATTCCTCCCGCTCATTACGACAAACTGCGCGGTACTTGGCGTTGCCGTCATTAATATGAACGAAAAATACACACTCGCCGAATCCGTTGTCCATGCGCTGGGTGCGTCGACGGGTTTCCTTCTCGCAATTATTTTGATGGCAGGTATACGTGAGAGGATAGAGATCAGCCAGAACATGCCTAAGTGTCTGCGCGGGCTCCCAATAGCGCTTGTAACCGCGGGCCTTATGTCCATTGCTTTCATGGGCTTCAGCGGGATCATAAAGTAGTAGGGGGGCTTATGAGATGATGACCGGAATACTTTATCCTACGATCATAATGGGAGGACTCGGACTCATATTCGGGATCCTTCTTGCTTTTGCATCAAAAAAATTCTTTGTGAAGATTGACCCTCGTCAGGCTGATATACGCGCCGCACTGCCTGGTGCGAACTGTGGCGGCTGCGGATTCCCCGGCTGCGACAGTTTTGCGGAGGCCCTTGTCGCCGGCAACGCCAGGGTCAGCGGCTGCGCTGCGGGCGGAACTGCGCTTGCAGAAAAAATCGCGGACATTCTGGGAGTTGAAGTGTCAACCGAAGAGCCTAAGATCGCTTTTCTCAAATGCAAGGGTTCACCCGACAAGACAGTAAAGAACTGCGTCTACGTCGGAGTATATGACTGCCGCGAAGCCGCGGTTGTCCCGGGCAATGGCCCAACCTCCTGTAAGTTTAGCTGTATGGGGCTTGGAACTTGCGTCAGAGTCTGCCCTTTCAGTGCAATAAAGATCGAGAATGGCCTCGCAGTAGTAGATGTGGAAAAGTGTGTAGGCTGCGGCGCATGTGTGGGACAGTGTCCACGTGATGTCCTGGCTCTTGTGCCGCGCAAGGCGAAGGTCCAGGTCTCCTGTAACTCACCACTAAAGGGTCCTGATGTCAAAAAATCCTGCTCAGTTGGCTGCATCGGCTGTACATTGTGCGTAAAGACCTGCCCTGTGCAAGCCATAGAGATGAAGGACGCCCTTGCGTACATCGACCCCGAAAAATGCATAAACTGTGGACTCTGCGCGACAAAATGCCCTACCGGCTGTATCACGGACCGCAGACCTCAGAAAGATGCTTTATCGGCTGAGCCGAGCCTTCAGGCCTAACTAAGAGATCAAATATCCATACAAAAAATGAGATGATTCCGCATACGTGGAGTCATCTTTTTTTGCCATATACATAATTAACGGCAACAATATTACATTCCGGGATAATCGAAATCCTGAACCTCAAGCGCTGCATAAGCCGCGGCTATTTCTTCCATCTCTGCAGCTAAAACGGCGGAATCCTGTTCTTTTGCCGCTTCGTCCTTCAAACTGTATTTCTTAAAAAAGCTGTTGTCTGGGTTGGCTCCGGCTGCGCCGAAGATATCATGGTACATCATAAGGTCTACAGGCATGTCAAAATCTTTAGCTACGTCTTCATAGCCGAAGAGCACCCAGATCTCCCTGAAGCCGGACCATGCTATCGCAGAGATGCACATAGAACAAGGGTCGTGGCTTGCAACAAAAATGCAGTCCTCCGGTGCAGGACGATCCTTAAGTGCGAAGAACCGCTGAATCGTGTCGATCTCCCCGTGATAAATGGGGTTACTCTGTCTGTTGTTAGTACCGGCGACAACGGTTTCAAGTGTCCGTGCATCGATAACGAGACCTCCGAAGACATGGTTGCCCGCGGCAACGCTCTTACGCGTAAGCGGCAAAAGGTCATTTTGTATGGCTTTGATTATGCATTCTATTTTTCTCATTCACCTCTTACTCCCAGTTTTTGATGTCAGCAGCGGAGTCTTCTCCGCCTTCCTTCCCGTCAGAACCATAGGAGATAATGTCAAAATCTCCATGTTCGCCGGGACATTCGTAGAAAAATTCGCGCCCCCACGCATCTTTAGGTACTTTTTTCATATAACCGCCTTTTTTATAGTTAAGCGGCTCAGGAGGCATAGTAAGCTCTTTGACAAGTGCCTCGAGTCCTTGGTCCGTAGTAGGATAAAAGCCGTTGTCAAGATGGAAGAGCCCCAGGACCTGTTCAAGCTGCGCTATCTGTGTTGCTGTCGTCTTGCGCTTCGCATCGTCGCTCTGCCCGATAAGACGCGGCCCTACCAGCGCGGACAGCAGACCTATGATAACGACGACTATCATTATCTCGATAAGCGTGAAACCGCGATGTCTTCTTATAGCACCAGGATCGTCTTTACTTTTGCCCATCAAGGAACCGCCTCCCAAAAAATCATATAGCTTTTGTTAATTATATCATTAAAAAACAGCGCTTCTGCAAAACGCTGAAAGCTCTGTTCTTGGATCGATCCCGGCGGCGACCTACTCTGGGTGGAAAAACTAAGTTCGACAACGGAAATCTTAAATTTCCTGTCTCACTCATCCCACAGATACCCTCTGCAGTACCATCGGCGAAGGACTTG
>JAJFTP010000013.1 GCA_021372895.1 Synergistaceae bacterium | reverse complement strand
GCTTTTTATGTCATTTATACTCTCGTAATCCAGCTTTGGCATAAATCGCACCCCTCTTTCACATAAAATCAGGACCTATATCGCAGTAAGCATATCAACATATATTATGATGTCAATAAATATCTTAACTGTGGATGCCGATAAAAAATCAAAAATATGAAACCTGCTTGACTTAGAGTCAACTCCAAGGACTAAACTGCGGACATAGAGATGAGCATAGGATAAGAAAGGAGGCATAAGACATGGCGAGGCCCTATATTATATGCCACATGGCGACATCGTTGGATGGGAAGATCACCGGCAGGTTTCTAGAAAAAAGAGAATACAGTGGGATCGTCGAGACCTACTATCAAATTCACAAAAATTACGATGCGGACGGTTTCATATGCGGACGTATCACAATGGAAGGCAGTTTCCCCCAGTCGTCCGTCCGGCTAACCGAGTATGAAGGGCCGGCTATAGACAGAAATGATTTTATAGCGGAAAAAGCTGCTTTTTATGCAGTGGCCGTTGATCCACATGGAAAACTATTATGGGATGACCGTGTCATTTTCGATCCGGATGAAGGATATGATGGCGCGCATATCATAGAAGTACTGACAGAACAGGTATCAGATGCTTTCCTGGCCCACTTGCGCTCCAAAGGTGTTTCGTCTGTTTTCGCAGGCAAAGATACTATCGATCTGGAGCAGGCTGTCCAAAAACTCAAGAGCTTATTTGGTATTAATAAACTGCTTCTTGAGGGCGGCGGCATCATCAATGGCTCATTCCTGGAGGCCGGTTTGATCGACGAAATCAGCCTTGTGGTAATTCCGGCGGCAGAGGCATCAGAACAGGCAATTCCGTTATTTCAAACAAGCAAATATACATCTGCAAATGCAAAATCAGCAGCCTTCGGGTTGAAAGCTGCTGAAAAATTAGACAATGGCAGTCTATGGCTGACCTACTCGAAATGATATGGAGGAATGAACATGTACAATTTTATTTTCCAGAACACAACCAAAATCTACTTTGGTCAAAATCAACTGGAGCATTTGGGGGAAGAGCTCAAACATTATGGGAATCGTGTCCTTTTGACTTATGGCGGCGGCTCCATCAAGAAAATCGGTCTTTATGACAAGGTTATGGCTGAGCTGAAACGCGCCGGATTATCCGTTTTTGAACTCTCCGGCATCGAACCCAACCCCCGTCATACGACGGTCAACAAAGGCGCGGACATCTGTAAAAAAGAGAAGATCGACGTACTTTTAGCTGTCGGCGGCGGCTCAACCATCGACTGCACAAAATTCATTGCTGCCGCTGCATTTTACGAAGGTGACAGTTGGGACCTGGTAACTCAGAAAGCGCCTATCACCAAAGCGCTGCCGATTTTTTCGATATTGACGCTGTCTGCCACCGGATCGGAAATGGACGCAGGAGGAGTCATCAGCAACATGGATACCAATGAAAAATATGGATTTTCGCATCCCCTGCTTCAGCCGAAAGTATCCTTCCTGGATCCGACTAACACGTATTCTGTCAGTGCATTCCAGACTGCCTGTGGCGGAGCGGATATCCTGTCTCATATTTTTGATATATTCTATTTCACCAAGTCGCCTAAAATGGATATGATCGATCGCGTCATGGAGGATGTCATCAAGACTGTTATCAAGTACGCTCCGGTCGCTGTCAAGGAACCCACCAATTATGAGGCCAGAGCAAATCTCATGTGGGCGGCCTCCTGGGCCTTGAACGGCTTCCTGCAAACTGGCGGATCCCAGGCTGCAAGCTGCCATAACATGGAACATGAGCTCTCAGCTTATTATGACATTACCCATGGGCTTGGCCTTGCCATCCTCACGCCGCGTTGGATGGAGTATATTCTGGATGAAAACACTGCACCTCAATTCAAAAAGTTCGGCATCAATGTATTCGGTGTTGATACCTCCCTTTCCGATATTGAAGGTGCAAAAAAGGCGATCAGCAAGCTGAGTGAATTCCTGTTTGATACCCTCGGACTGCAGAGGACCCTGACAGAAATCGGCATTGATGAAACACACTTCAAGGCTATGGCTGAGAATGCCTGCCGCGGTGATGTCATGCATGGTTATAAGACTCTGACACCTGAAGATGTGGAGAACATTTACAGGATGTGTTTGTAAGGAGAATATTATGAATACATTTCACAGGTACAGCATATCTCAAAATGCTTACATCTGTAGGCGTAGCGATCGGCAATGTGACCTTTGGACCAGGTTGCCGCAATAACTGGCATATCCATCATAAAGGCGGACAGATATTGCTGGTGACAGGATGACGCGGCTGGCATCAAGCCTGCGGAAAACCTGCAAGGGAATTGCATCCCGGAGATGCAGTAGAAATACCAGCTGAAGTCAAACACTGGCATGGTGCCGCTAAGGACAGCCGGCTCTCTCATCTGGCTGTGGAAGTGCCAGCGGCAGGCGGGTCCAACGAATGGATTGAGCCGATGACTGCCGAGGAGTACAATATATTCACATGAGCCAAGGAGGGGAAGGCACGATGACCATCTCTGAAGTAGCAAAAAAATATGGTTTGACGCCTGATACTTTGCGGTATTACGAGCGTGTTGGTTTGTTACCAAATGTACGCCGTACCTCTGGAGGAATAAGGGATTATTCTGAGCAGGACCGCCGCTGGGTTGAATATATAAAATGCATGCGCTCTGCCGGTGTTTCAGTCGAAACATTAATTGAATATGTAAAGTTGTTTCATGAAGGTGCGAAAACTATTCAAGCCCGGAAAAAACTCCTTCTTGAGCAACGGGAACAAATAGTGGCACATATCAATGAAATGAATGATGTATTGGCTAAGCTGGACTGGAAGCTGGACGGTTATGAGGAGCGAATGCTTAAATTCGAAGAAGAGAATTTAAGAAAATAATGCATTTGCACACCACTTAAAGTATTCACATCCCTGGCCTCACAAATCGTTAGGAGGGAACCGGTTGGGGTCAGGCCTACACAATTGACAGAAAGGCATTCAGTCATTACTGAAAAGCACTAATAAATCAGTCATGGCCTGTATAGGTAGGCCTGACCCCTCGGGCACATATTGTTGTCTGGCTAAAGCAAGAGCATGGATACTTAGCCTATACCAAGGCGGCTTTCTTCATCTCATCGATTTTGGCAAGGACAGAGAGAAGGTAAAGCAGCACTATTCCGTTTGCGGTAAGTACCACCCCAATTACCGGCCCGGGGATCAGATTTTTTATCAGCATAGATATTCCGAACACTATCGAAAGAATGTTCAGCGTCGACTGAGTGAGAAACAGCCTTTTTATTATTGAAGGAACATCTGCAGATCCTCTCTCCTTCATCCCTTGTCTTGAGTGGATCATTTTTACCAGGGGTATCCCCCCTCCGCCAATGTTCAGCAGGGCGATGATCAGGGTCAGGCAGGGCACAAGTATTTCAGGGACAATGCATGAGATTATCCCCATTGATGCAAAAAAGAGTCCGAGAAATACCAGAGGCCATGTTCTTGTAAAGGACCTCAGTGGCGTATTTCCGAAAGCTATCATCTGTATGGACATGATCACTACAAGAAGTCCTAACTGTGCACTGCCTGAAAACGGCAGAATGCCGATAGTAACCGGTATGAGCAATATCCCCAGCAGTACCATGAATACTCCCGTTATAAGGATCACCGCACGGTCATCTGAAAGCTGCACCCCTGCGGATGGCCTCTCCGCCACGCCGGGATAGATGGCATATATTTTAAAAAGCACCGCAGTCAACGTAAAAACAAGCACTCCATAAAGGAGGACTGAAAGGGAGATAAGTCCGCCGGAAATATAATTTTTATCGATCAGGAGGATCGAGATGAATACCGAAAGGGAATAGACTGCGGTGCAATTGACTGCAAGCGTCATAAGTATCCCGCCCTTTTTCCTCCACAGCGGAAATTTGTTTTTTGAAAAAAACATCTGCATCAAAAGAAGTATGCCTCCGGGGCCGAAACATATGAATAATATGAACCGTGGGATCCCTTTCAGAAGATCGGGGATAAAGCATGTGATTATTCCAACGCAGGCAACAAAGATACCCAGGATAAGAACCGAGAGGGGCCTTTGGGGAACGTCCCCGAAAGGTGTCTTGCCAAGTACCGTGATCTGAAGAGCATATATGAATATCAGAAGTCCGAAAAGACCGTTTTCATAATACGGCACCTTGCCTGCGTAAGAAGCGAAAAGCAAAAGCCCGGCGATGACCATGGTCAGGCCCGCAACCATCAGTATTACAAGGTCGATGGGTATATCAGCTTTTTTTGAAGACCATCCGCCGCCGAACATATCCAAGCCTCCTCAGGATCGGATCCGGTTTAAACGATGCGCCGGGCTTTCAAAGGATCAAATTAAGCAAGTATAAACTTTTAGCAGTAGGTCCCCTTCGTACGGTAGTTTTCCCTCCTTTCATCCGCAAGCTGCCTCATTAACTTGTCGAATTCATCTCTCTTTTCCCTGTAAAGATAGTCAGCTTGCCTCGCCGATTCAGGGAATATGATCAAGAGAGACCCTTTCGCGATCTCATCGAATATATATTCCACAGCCTCTTCTACGCTTAATGAATCAGCGGGAGGGGTCACCCCTGCGAATATGGGGGTACGGACATTTCCCGGGCAAAAAACGCTGAACTGCAGTCCGTCGTTCTCCAGTTCGTACTGGAGACATTCTGTCATAGATATAACAGAGCTCTTGGTCGCCGCGTAAACAGCCTGATAAGGAACGGGGACCTTTCCGCCTATGGATCCCGTATTGACAATGTGGCCGAACCCCTGTTCCCTCATTACAGGAATGGCGGTATATGTGCCGTGGATGACTCCCATCTGGTTAAGGTCTATTATGAATTTCCATATGTCGAAGGTGATCTTTTCTGTCGGCAGGGTGAGGCCCATACCTGCGTTGTTGAAAAGAAAGTCAAGATGACCCGCATGGTTTTTTGCGTCAAATATTAGTTTTTGTACCTGGTCGAGTTTTGTGACATCTGTAAGTATGGGGAAAACCTTGCCGGGATATTGGATATTCAGCCTGTCTGATTCACGCTTGAGCCCCTCTTCATTGAAGTCGCCCATAAAGACTGCTTCAGCACCCCTTTTCAGAAGTTCTTCAGAGATCCCCAGGCCCAGACCTGACGCCGCTCCTGTCACTGCTGCAACTTTTTGTTCAAAATATCCGCTCATGGCATGCTCCTTCCGAGAATCGTAAGATTCTGCTGCTCCTGCCGCAATGATCTTAAATCACCCGCGTTGGACCATTAAACATCATCTGTCTACACCCCTGCCCGGTTTGGAGAAGACCTCTTTATGATAATGATCTTTTACCGATGTGTCCATGGTATTGCGGTATTTGTTATAGAGGGCAAAGACAGCCTTTATCATCACCCCGTGCGGACAGGGCATGCAGTATTCACTGTCAGCGCAGGGAATTGTCGTACTGCTTCCGTATTCCTTTGAGATCATGGCAATAATATTTTTATCCTTTTCGCTCATTACGCCTGGTACCGAACCGCTGAATACACTCAAACCATCCGCAAGCCGTTCCATAGTGCTTATACCAGAAAACTATATCAAGCTGCGGAGTCCGGCAGACCTAAGAAGAAGGAACAGGCCCCCTATCTCCTTCAGCTCAGCCCCGCTGTACCGATGACAGAAATAGATCCCTTTCTGTCAATTGTGTAGGTCTGACCCCTTGGGTCCTTCCCACGCCCGTGGGGAACACCTGTGCGCAAATGGGTCAATCATAACAGGGAGCGGTTGCTCCATGATATCCGGATCGGCTGCCCGGTCTGGTGCGGGAATATAATGGATTCCCGGTTCTGTTAGGTAAAATACGGACTACCGCTGTAATCATTGATATTTTTTAACAAATCACCTATAGTTATCAAAGTAAGACCGCTCAGATCACCGGGTGCCCCAGTTTGGGACGGTACCGGAAGCTGAGCGCATATGCCGTGCCAAAATGAACACTTCGACCGCTTGAGTTGCACACACCCCCTGACCGCTATAAACTGAACACCTCCACCGCTTAAATTGTACCCCCCTTAGATTTCATATGACATTATGCCTCACCCTCAGTCGTTCCCGAGTGATTCCCCGCCCCGTCGTTCCCGAGTGATTCCCCGCCCCGTCGTTCCCGTATGCCTCTGAGCGGGAACCCAGGTCTGGCCTTGGCTTTTGACTTTTTCTTGATGTAACTTTAAACCTCTTGTGAATTTTGCTTTCAACAGCTTAGAAAAATGAAGTCTCAAATCACATTCAAAAATGAAAACAGTGGACCTGGATCCCCGCTCGAAAGCATACGGGGATGACGGAGAATGAGGCATACTGGCTATCATCAAGAGCTGCGTAGGTTAATAGGAGTCCTAATGA
>JAJFTP010000012.1 GCA_021372895.1 Synergistaceae bacterium | reverse complement strand
ATACAGATATCCGCCATCGAACCGGCTCAGATCGCGCTTGAGAGATCTGCCACTCCGAGGCTTGCGCCATGTGACGCGGCTGTATATGTGTATGCCGGAAGGATAAGTTCCGTTCTCACTCTTTCATGGAAGGGCAACGGTGTTTTTTACCGCAGGATGTCTCTTGGTTTTGAAAATTTACCATTAGAGCCTGATTCTGAAAATGAAGAAGCTGCCGCGCGGTCAGTGGCTTTTGTCAAAGAGCTCCGATTATCCCTGCAGTTTGCACTTTCACAAATCAGAGGTTTTGAGCCGGAATCGGTATTTATTTTTGGATCAGCGGTCTCTGATGGATTTTGTTCGTTGATGAAGGAAACTCTTTCTTTGCCCTCGGTCATCAGGATAGATCCAATGCGGGTACACGGATTAGAGTTCAAGAGCGAAGCGGGAAACTGGGATATTCCGCTTGGACTTGCGCTTAGGTAGCAGCGATGGTAGTCAAACTTGACCTGCGCATTCCGGGAAAGGAAACGAGGAAGGAAATAGAGACCGGCTATAGGCATCTTCTTGTCTTTGCCGCCGCGGCGCTGTTTTTGTTCACTATGATCATCATTTTGGGTCTCGGCACGTGGAAGTTTTATTCGCTGAGCAATGAAAAAAAAGATCTCGCGCGCATGGCAGCTGCCGAAATGCAGAAATTGCAGATAATGGATAACGAGCTTAAGCGGGTGGTCAAAGAAAATGACCTGACAGAGGATAAGCTTGATTATATGCTCGGAGATATTCCATCGTTAGAACTTCTCTCCGCCCTTTCGGCAATACTTCCGGATGGAGTCGCTCTGGAGCATGTCAATATAACCCAGGATAAAGCCTTATTCAAAGGGATGGCGCATAATGAAAAAAGCATCCTTCTTTTTACTGATAATATCGCTTCTTCCGATCTCACCCTGTCTGTCTCGTTGCCGGTAATCGTTCCTGCTGTCAGAAACGGCATTAAGGTCCGTGATTTTACAATAGAGTGCGAACTGAAACCGCTCTATCGTATTTTGTCAGTTGAAATGGCCTCAAAGCTAAAATCTGATGACATATCGGCGGGTACGGGGCTTTGATAAGGTTTGAGCCGAATGAATTTACAAAAAAACAGATGCTGGCTGGAGTAGCAGGAGTATTACTGTTGCTGGTCGTCCAGTTCTTCCTGATAAAATCGGTCAGGACGCTTTATACTGAAGTGCAGGTTCTGAAACATGAAAACAGTGCAATGCAGGCAGAGCTGGACCGAAAGTCAGATTCGATCGTACTCTATAAATCCATGGTCAAATTAGATCGTTCCTCTTTGCCTGTACCTGCAGAATCAGCCACGAAGTTTTATTCCGCACTTTTAAGTATTTTATCGGCTACGGGTTTTGATGGGGCGGAGGTGGTCAAGGCTTCATCTGACGAAACCAGCGTCAGCTTCACAGTCAGCGCGGAGGCTGATTATTTCGCTCTGCTGCGCCTGCTGTCTTCGCTCAGGCAGGGCCCTTACATGGTCCGCCTTACAAGTCTTGATGTAACCGGCGGAGTTGAAGGCAATGTAAAATTTTCATTTACCATTCAGTCCGGAATATCGGCAGTTACAGCTAACGCAGCCGCTTCCGGTGAAGCGGAGGTAAAACGATGAAAACTCCGGCTGATATTCTAAGCTTTATAAAGCGGGACAAATACACAGCCTCTTCTCCGGAGGAACATAAGAAGATGTTGTTTTTCTACGCGGCGTTCATGCTTTTTGCCTGCGCATCGGCATTCAGTATTACTAATTACATCTGGCTCAACAGGATATCGGGATCACTGCCGATCGTAAACGACGGATCGACCGCTGAGGAGCATGATATAAAGGCCAGGGCGGATGTTCTTAACAACAAATTCGGGGCGTACATGAAATTCAGAAAAAACAGCGGACAGCTCGTATCTCTTGCCGAGGCGGTCGGACGGTATCCTGTAGCCATGCTGCCTCTGCCCGTCGCGACAGAACTTTCAGTCCCTGAAATGGCGCCGCCGTCTGTGACTGTAAAGGCAATTGTCGTTATGGATCGCACCGGAGCAGCCACGCTGGATATTGAAGGAGAGCCGCCTGGGCAGATAATGAGGCAAGGGTCGGTCTTCGGAGGCGGCAAGGGTAAAATAACAGGTATTGATACGGGAGGAGTGAGCTGGACATGGACAAAGAAGAAATATCGCACAGAGCTTTAAATATATTCAGGCGGTGCCTGAGGTTCTGTCTCCCTGTGCTGGCGCTGATGTCGCTTACGGTCCGGCCTGCTTTCTCAGTTACGCCTTCTGCCGAGACAGGCGAGATCAAATCGGTGATAGAGGCTATAAAGGTCCGCCAGATAGGCAGTGATCAGATCGTGCTTGAACTGCGCGGGACATCGATGAGTCTGCCTGCAGTGGAAGAAAATCCCTCTGCGGCTCTTGTCCTGAAATGGAGCGGCATCCGTTTCCCGCGTGACACGGACAAAAAAGACTGGTGGGACGGATACGAATGGGATGTCCTGAGGCTTGACACTCAAAAGAGCGAGGAATGGTGGCAGAAATATGATTATCCTCTCGCACAGCGGATACAGGTGGTCTCAAATGATAAACAGGGCGTGACAATGACTATAATCGGCGAAAAACCGCTTAAGGTCAAAAAGATCTCCGGTATGTCCGGCTCTGATCGTATCACTCTCCAACTGGCGGCGGAGAGTGACATAAATCTGCCGTCTCCGCCGCCTCCGCGACCGAAAACAGAGGGGGATCCCCTCGGCATGGCGACGCCTGTTACCCTGGAACTTCGAGAGGTCTCTGTCAGGGATGTATTCCGGATGCTCGCGGATCTCAGGCATCTTA
Source organism: Synergistaceae bacterium (assembly GCA_021372895.1). NCBI lineage: Bacteria > Thermotogati > Synergistota > Synergistia > Synergistales > Synergistaceae > Synergistaceae bacterium. The sequence continues at coordinate 60,708 of JAJFTP010000012.1, read as the reverse complement.
ACCTTATAATAGACTCCTCTGTACCTGACAATCTGATGACATTTTCTTTCAGGAACGCAAAATTCAGCGAAGTATTTGCTTATATGCTTCGCATGAATGATCTTTCTTATGCGCTTATGGGGCGTACCCTTGTCGTCGGTACCGCCGAGAGCATAGGAAAAACACTTGGGAAGAACATCACAAAGGAATACAGGGTGGCCTACGGCGATGTCACAAAGTTGCCTGCTATCATCATGGGTCTGGTTGCGCTGCCCAAACCTCCCGTAGCCGATGAGAGGCTTCGTGCTCTTTATGTCACAGGGACGCCCGAGCAGCATGCCGAAGTAGAAGCGCTGATGAACAGGATCGACCATCCAGGAAAGCAGGTCATGCTGGAAGCCCGCCTCATCGAGATCAATGACGGTGCGGAACAGGCAATAGAGACAATGCTGAACGCTGTCTACAGGGGATGGCTCTTTTCGTACGGAGCAACCGGGTTTGGCACTGAGTACACTTATGGCAACATGTCAGGCGGGCTGACACCCAACATTGTTCCGTCAGACACTGCCGATCAGGGCGAGTTCCCTATACCCGGATACAGCACCGGCGATGCCTATAACCCGGTAAACCTTGTCGATCCGACAATGAAGATGCTTGACGCCGGACTTAGGGCGATGGAGACGAACAACAAGGGCAAGGTGCTGGCAAATCCATCTGTTGTTGCACTGGATGGGCAGAAAGCGACTATAAAGCTTACTCATAATTATCTGTATCAATCCGGATTGGATGAAAGCGGCAACCCTGAATTCACGGAGCAGGAGACGGGACCGACTCTTGATATAACACCCATTCTGGGACGCGACGGTTTTGTTACGCTGAAACTAAAGATCTCTACCGGAGAGATAGTTGCTTTCCGTGACAGCGGTGCCTCTGAAGTCCCAGAGACTACGAAACGCGAAGTAGAGACTCAGATTCGTGTGAGGAACGGAGAACTCTTTGTTATCGGCGGCCTTTATCAGGAAAGCAAAACGAAGAGCGTTTCACGTGTGCCTGTTCTGGGCTATATCCCTCTTATCGGAGAACTGTTTACGAACAGAAAAGATAACCATTCAAAATCCGAGATGGCATTTATTATAGTCCCGCATATCCTTGATGTGCCCACAGGAGCTTCAGAGGTTTATGATATGCCAGGTAAAAGCCTGATACAGTAAAATCAAGATAAGCACTTAATAGCTCTTACGCCGGCTTTTGTCAGACTTGTTGCTAATTTTTCTTACAGAGGGAGGAAATATTTTGAATAAACCAATAAGGACTGTTCGCTTAGGGGAACTTTTGATCAAAGCCGGTGCTATTACAAAAGCGGATCTTGACGCGGCCCTTGAAGAGCAGCGAGTTTCTCAGATGCGGCTTGGTGAGATCCTGATAAAAAACGGATATCTGACGGAACTTCATCTTGCGGAGGCACTCAGCGAGCAGCTTGAAATACCGTTTATCTCTCTTGTAAAGTTACGGCCGGAACAGGATGCTTTATCGTTGGTGCCTGAAAATGTTGCAGCGCGGCTCAACGTTATGCCGATAGCCCTTTCCGGCAATGACAGAATAATAATAGCAATGTCTGATCCAATGGATGCCCTGGCTGTAGATGAACTTCGCATGCTGACCACCAGGGAAATAGATATAAGGATCGCCACAGCTACGGACATCAATAAAGCCCTGTCTGCGCATTATCGCGTGCATACGAGTGTCAATGAAGCCATGGCCGATATAAAGAAACATGAAGGGACCGCCGCTCCCGACATAGTCAGCATCTCTCAGACGAGAGCCCAGGATGTAAGTTCGGTCAGTGCTGATGACGCCCCTGTAGTTCGCCTTGTAAACAGCATACTGGAACAGGGGGTAAGGGAAAAGGCCTCGGATATACATATAGAACCATCGGATGAGACCACCAGAGTAAGATTACGCATAGACGGCACCCTTTTCAGCAGCATAGAGATACCAAAGAACCTGCACCTCTCGCTGATTGCACGGATAAAAATATTATCAGGAATGGACATTGCGGAGAAGAGACGCCCTCAGGACGGACGTATCCTCATAAGGGTCGGAGGCAGGAGGCTTGACCTTCGTGTTTCAACCATACCCTCCATGTTCGGGGAAAAAGCGGTGCTTCGTCTGCTGGACCAGAGCAACGAAAATGTCGGCCTTGGCAAGCTTGGTTTTGACGATGAGCAGCTGACGGCGCTTAATAAGGCTGTTTCTGCCTCATATGGTATTTTTCTTATTACCGGACCTACAGGCAGCGGCAAATCAACGACACTTTACTCCCTCCTCGAGGTCATAAACGACCCCAAAGTGAATATAATAACCTTGGAAGATCCTGTCGAATACACCATACCTGGAATAACCCAGATCCAGATAAACGAAAAAATAGGCCTCACTTTTGGAAGCACGCTCCGTTCCGTACTTCGTCAGGATCCTGATAAACTTATGGTCGGTGAAATACGTGACTCGGAGACGGCACATCTGGCCGTCAGGATCGCACTGACAGGACATCTTGTGCTGAGTACGCTGCATACGAATGACGCGCCTACCGCGATCAACAGGCTTGTTGATATGGGGGTCCCGCGCTTTCTTTTGGCATCATCGGTCCGCGGGGTCGCCGCCCAGAGGCTTGTGCGCAAATTGTGTCCGAACTGTAAAAAGGAGATAGTAATATCCGAACATGTGTCGTCTGAGGTCGGGCTGCCTTCAGGAACGAAGTTATATTCACCTGTAGGCTGTCCGGCCTGCAGGTTTACAGGCTACAGCGGCAGGACGGCTATAGCCGAGCTTATGATGATCGACCCGGATCTGCGGGATATGATAAACAATGCGAGCCCGGAACAAGTTATCAGAGATCATGCCCGAAACCATGGCATGAAGACATTGCGCGAAGCCGCTCTGAAGAAAGTTCTTGACGGGGTGACCAGCATAGAAGAAATGCTCTCCATAACAATGGGAGATTAAATTTTTGGGGGATATTTTATGAAAAACTTTGAGCTTCAGGATGTTCTGCTGTATGGCATAAATAACAGTGCCAGTGATATTCATTTGGAAGTAGGCGAGCAGCCCGCGCTGAGGATCAACGGATCTCTTGTCAGGTGCGATGATTTTGAATCTTTATCATCTGAGAATATGGACGGGATACTGAAAAAACTGCTGACAAAAGAACAGGCGGAGAAGTTCTATCTTGAACGTGAATACGACTTCAGTTTCAGCCTTTCTTACGGAGCAGGGGAGAGCCAAAGGTTCAGATGCAACTTTTCTTTTGAACGCGGTAATCCTGCGATCGCACTCCGTATAATCACAACTAACATACGTACAATAAAGCAGCTCTGCCTGCCTGAAGAACTGAAGAGCATCGCATACAGGAACAGCGGGCTTTTTCTTGTAACCGGTCCGACAGGCTCCGGCAAGTCAACGACCCTTGCTGCCGTTATTCAGGAGATAAACCTAAACCGTTCGGTGCATATAATAACGATCGAAGATCCAATAGAATATATATACAATTCATCTCAGGCCCTAATCCATCAGAGGGAGGTCGGAAGCGACACAAAAAGTTTTGCCGAGGCGCTGCGCAGGGCAATGAGACAGGATCCGGACGTCATAATGATAGGAGAGCTGCGTGACCTTGAAACTATAGCGGCCGCAGTAACGGCTGCCGAAACAGGCCATCTTATCCTTGCGACCCTGCATACATCAGATGCACCGCAGAGCATTGACAGGATCATAGATGTATTTCCGCCTTATCAGCAGCAGCAGATACGTATCCAGCTGTCCTCCATATTGATAGGCATACTGTCGCAACAGCTTGTGCCAATTGCTTCAGGAGCCGGGAGGATGGCTGCAACTGAATTTTTAATAGCAAATAATGCTGTGCGTAATTGTATAAGAGAGGCTAAAACAGCACAAATCAAGAATGCTATACAGACGGGATCTACGCTCGGGATGCACACCATGGACCAGGACCTTGCGAGGATGTATAAGGAAGGTTTCATCAGCCGTAAAGATGCGCTTGCATGTTCTTACGACGTGAAAGAGCTTGAGCGATATCTTATTTAAAAATTATGAAGGCGCACACCGGTGCAATGCTGACAGAAACTATAGCGGCCTGTTCCATTGCCTTTATCACAATTGCCGCGGTAGCGTCTGTTTTATATACCGCAGCAGCAGTTGTCGGGGATTCAAATGACAATCTTATTATGGAACGGGTCAAAGAAAAAGTCCTGGCGGATCTGGCTGCGGGCAGTAATGTGTCAGATATCTCCGTCTCGGGCAGCGGGTGCGAAATTGGCCCCGTTCGATCGGAGGGCGGGACAATTATCCTGCGAATTTTTCGAGACGGATTTACGGGAAGGAAGGAATCCCTTGTCATCTGGCCGGCGGCGCAGTAGCGGGAGGCGAGGGTTTCTCCTCGTTGCGATGTGCGTAGCGTTGCTGCTCTTCGCCTTAATGGCTCCGTCTATGCTGACCACGCTGAAGACAGCTTCAGAGGGAGTCCCTCTTTATTTAGACTACAGGACCGCCTCTGCCAGGACCGCAAGGGCGGCGGCGCTTTTAAAGGCCCCGATCTTTTATTGCGGATACGGTCTGCCTGTGGATGGGCAGAAATATAAAGCAGCATTTGCAGATCAGCTCACGGAGCCATTCTCATGGGATGGCCCTATAGGTTCGGTCTCCCGGATCTATCCAAACAGCGAGCTTCGCATTGCCTATGCCCAGACGGGAACAACTAAGACGTCATCTGTTTTTAAATGCAACAGTCCGACCGGTACGATCCCGTTATCCAGGAAGCCGGAAGAAAGTGAAATAATATCAGTCTCGCCAGGCTCATCAAAACCAAAGAATATCAAGAACTGGATAATTTTTGGCGGGACGATCCCGCCATCCGCGCCTCTTTCAGTTATAAGAATCGAAGGATCATCATTGAAGGTCAAAAGCTATTCCGTATCCAGTTTTTATATTCCAAAGGGTGACAGAACGCATCTGTTCAGAGCGATGAAGATATTCTGCCGTGATGGCTGCCTATATACTTCGGACTACCGCACAAGCGGTGAACAGCCCCGTATCGAAGGTATCAGCGACATGCGCTTTGACGTTGATATGGCTAAAAGGGAGGTAACGGTCTATATCCTGTCAAGGGGCAACGCGGTTTATGATACTCCGCCGAAGATAATAGGAAGTGAGAGCTGGCCCGAAGAATATTTGCGGCCATGGGTGGAGGATCCTTCTGAATATCAGCTTTACGCTTCGGCTATAACATGGAGGCTGCCAAATTGCATCGGCGAAAATATACTGAGCGGAAAAGGCATAACGGAGTAATTTTTATTACTGTCATTTTATGGGTTTTTGCGGCGTGCACCTGCGCTGCGCTCATCCTCTCCGTGGCAAACAGCACTGCGGCGGAACACAATTGGCAGACGACCATACTGAGACGGGATAATATAGCATCGCAGGCGTCTGCATTGGCCGAAGCATGGTTCACCGGCAATCTGAACAGCGGCAGCCTTTTTTCGGCGTCGGAATTCGAAACGGGGGCGGCTCCGCGCAGCGACCCATATATCCCGTTGCCGTCAGACATGCTTACAATTTTGAAAAAATCAAATCCGCTTGCGGATATCAATGTCAGTATTATAGATCAGAATTACAGCGATAGCGTTGCTTCTTCCATGGATAAGCTCGGGGTCCCTTTTACCGGGCCATTGATGATAGCTTCTGCTGATGGAGTGTTAAGTCAGGACATATACGGTGTAAAATATTTTCAGCTGCGTGCGTCTGTTGCACTGAATGATCTGCCTGACGACCACATAACGCTTGTCAGAAATTTTGCTGTGCTGCAAAGAGAAGACGGAACTTATCAGGCGATTTGCATTTGTACAAAAAAACAATGAGTCAGGAAAGACAAAATCACGCTCTTTATGCTATGATTATGCGGCATGTTTATGGGTTTAGTTTTGTGGGGTAATATCCCCGCTAATCGGCGCAGGGAGGTTTTTTCATGGCACAAATGGTAGATACGAGTGATTTCCGTCCCGGACTGAAGATAAAATGGGAAGGCGGGATGTGGGTCATTCTGGAATGTTCACATCATAAGATGGGACGGGGAGGTGCGATCGTAAGAGGCAAGCTTCGCAACCTTGAGACAGGTGCAGGGGTCGACCAGTCATTCAAATCAGGGGAGCGCTTTGAGAGGATCGTTTTTGACGAGAAACCGGCCCAGTATCAATATAAAGATGGGGACAGATATGTATTTATGGATATGGAGTCCTACGATCAGGTATATCTTTCAGAGGATGTCCTGGGCGATGCCGCAAAGTATCTTGTAGATGACCTTGAAGTAAGCTTTGACATGTACGAGGGCAGGGTAATGGGAATAGAACTCCCTAACTCCGTCCCTATGAAGATAACAGACACCCCGCCCGGATTTAAAGGTGATACGGCCTCCGGCGGCGGCAAACCTGCTACGACGTCGACCGGCCTTAATATTACAGTTCCCTTCTTTGTAGAAAACGGAGAAATGGTTCTCGTTGATACAAGGACAGGAGAGTATCTCGAAAGGGCAAAGAAATAAACCTGCAGATCTGTCTCTGCAGGCATAATCCAACGGGAGGGATTCTTATGAGCGCACGGGAGAATATAGCATACCTGAAAGGGCTTATCGATGGTCAGAATGTGGCTGATACGCCGGAGAAGACGAAGTTTTATGCGGCACTTATCGACGCTCTTGATTCCCTGGCGGATGAAATTGAGGAACATGAAGAAGTCCATAAGGAACTCAACGACTATCTGGAACAGCTGGATGAAGATATCTGCAGCATAGAGGATGATATCGAGGCTATCATTGAAGATGAGACGGATGAAGAAGATGACGATGATTTCGACGAAGAAGAGTATACATCGGTGACATGTCCGCATTGCGCAAAGGATTTCTATTTTGAACCGGCAGCATATGACGATGACGAGGACCTTCTTTGCCCGCACTGCGGCAAACCGTTCAAATTTCCTGAAGATTGACCGGAGAAATATTGACATACAGGTACGATATCTTTTAGCATGGGAGGGATCACTACATGGTTGAAGCCAACAAAGAGAATATTGAGAATATAAAGGAAACAGCGGAATCTGGTCCGTCTATAGATCAGAACAACCTTGAGGGTAAGATTCGCATATCTGAGGATGTCATTGCCCAGCTTGCGACAAAAGCGCTGAACAGCGTAGAGGGGGTTTCGCCCGCTAATCCCGGGCTCATGGCAAATCTGCGCCTTGGCAGAAAAACCGTAAACGGAGTCAGGATCTCCATATCCGATGGAGAAACACCGGAGATATCAGTTGATGCATATATTGCAGTGAAGTATGGCCTGCGGATCCCGGATGTATGCTGGGATGTCCAGGAAGCGATAAAGGAACAGATAGAACGTTTCACGGGGTATACGATCAAGGCTGTGAATATCTATGTGCAGGGGATCTCTTTTACTGACAGGAAGGCTCCTGAATCAGCCGTGACAGATGAAACATACGGTTCTTTCGGCGAAGAGGCCTGATCCGGTTTATTGATCAGAAAGGGCCGGTTTCCATGCAGGAGCCGGCCCTCTACATTGAGAGGTGTTAGATATGCTTTTCCTCTGGACTACAACAAAGCACGGCAAGATCTGGGTCGACGGCGATGCCGTCAGACAGATCATCGCCAAAAGACTGCCGAAGGATTTTTACTGCCAGGAGGTTTCATTTATTGGTGAGAAGAATCTCCTGAACATCTACATTACTTTGCCGGAGGACAGTGCATCGGAAGAGAAAGCCGCTCTGGAAAAAAAAATGGTCGATATTTTCGGCAAATCGGGTATGGCTGTACAGATCGATTGGGGCTACGTCGCCCCGGAAGACAACCCTGTAACCACACCTTTATGGATGCTGCCTCTCTTCTGGTCAGGAGTTGCATCCGGACTGACCGCGCTTGTATATCTCGGGCTTAAGGGGATACTCTGGTCTCTCTTCGCGGCGGTCGTAGGCTATGGGATCTCATGGATATTCCTCACTGAAGACGGACAAAAACATGTCTCCGCATTGATGCAGCAATTTAGGAGATGATAGTTTGAGCCGTTCAGCAATGGCGCAAATGCGCCACAGATCCCGTGAAATAGCGCTTCAGCTGATATATGAGCTTAATCTGAGACCTGATGTTGATATTGAAGAAGCCATCGCCCTATACCCGTCAGAGGGAGAGCAGGAGGAAGTCTTTATATATGCATGTGAGCTTCTGAGGAGCGTAATGGAGAATGGAGAGGAAATATCAGAGCTTCTCAGGGATAATATCATAGGCTGGAGACCGGAGCGTATGGTAGCCGTGGATAAGGCTGCGATATGCATTGCGCTTTACGAAGGCGTAATTTCTGAAAGAGTCCCGATCGCAGTTGCGATCTCCGAAGCGGTCGAGCTTGCCAAGACGTTCGGCACAGCCGAATCAGGCCGCTTTGTAAACGGAGTGCTTGGAAGAATTGTACGCAAAGAACCCACGAAATAAATATACGCGATGATTTTGCAGCCTCAGAACAAGGTATTGACAGTTGATGAAATGACAGGCAGGATCCGCGAGGTGATCTGCTCGGCAGCTGACCTGCAGGATCTTTCCGTGCGCGGAGAGCTGCTGGGCTTCAAACGCCACACCAGCGGACATTGTTACTTTACGATCCTAGGCAAAGAGACCCGCGTCTCATGCATACTTTTCCGTTCAAATGCCTCATCGGTCATACAGTGGCCAAAGGACGGCGACGATGTCCTGGTGCGAGGCCGGATCGATATCTATGGGGTACGCGGCTCGTATCAGATATATGCCACGACCCTTCTTCCGCTTGGTGAGGGTGCAAAGGCGCGCGCAAAAGAAGAGCTGATGGACCGGCTTACAAGAGAGGGCCTGTTTGACCTGCGGCATAAACGCCCACTTCCCGTTTTTCCTGATAAAGTTGCAGTTATAACGTCACCGACAGGGGCTGCACTGCAGGACGTGATAAAAATATCTTCGATGCGCTATCCTGCCGCGGAACTTATAGTCGTTCCCAGCCTCATGCAGGGTGTGACCGCAGCGGATGAAATTGTTCACAGCTTCAGCATGTGCTGCGGCATCAGAGATCTTTCTCTCGTCATGCTAGTGCGCGGAGGCGGCAGCAGGGATGACCTTGACACCTTCGACAACGAGCAGGTCGTGAGGGCTGTACGTTCATGTCCTGTGCCCGTCATCACAGGGCTGGGCCATCAAATAGACAACACTTTGTCCGACATGGCGGCCGATGCTTCGGCCCCTACGCCGTCTGGGGCGGCGGAGAGAGTCTTTCCTGATATAAGGGAACTTCAGCAGTTTATTAAGGGTATAAGCCGTTCTTTATACGTAAGATTATCCTCAAAAATTGATAGGACGATATCAGATGTGGATGAGATCAAAAAAAGACTTACATCCGATATTATCAGATTCTGCTGCAACCCGGCTTCTGACTTTATCGACAATGTCAGAGGCAAGATATGCAGCAATATTAATTACCGCCTTCGTGAAGCTGAGGTCAGGCTTGCCACAGCTGCAGGAAATATGCAGAACGCGTCACCGCTGAATATTCTCTCCAAGGGCTATGCAATATGCAGGAGGCCGGACGGAACTATGATAAGGGACGTCTCCTCTGTCTCCGAGGATGACCTTATAAGAATACAGATGAGGGATGGGACTCTTTCCGCAAGAGTTGATGATGTTATGCAGTCTGCCCCGCTGAAAGGAAATGTTTGATGCTGCCCCCGACCATGCAGTGGCTGCCGCAGATCCCGGCCCTGAGGCTGCTGGATCAGAGGGCGATCCCTGATGCTATCTGTTTCTGTGATTGTCGGACTTATGAAGATGTGGCACGTGCAATTGAAGACATGACGGTGAGGGGAGCGCCTGCCATAGGGATTGCTGCCGCTTACGGAGTGGTGCTTGCGGCCCGCGGCGGCGAAGCTGATATAATGGCGGGCATTGACCGGCTTGCTAAAACCAGGCCGACCGCAGTGAACCTCTACTGGGCGCTTGACAGGATGAAAAAACTTATAAATAGATATCCGGGAAAGGACGAACTTGCATCTGTCCTTGAAGCAGAGGCTGTTTTGATGCATAAAGAAGACATAGCGGTCAATAAAAAACTTTCTTATTATGGGCAGCAGCTCCTTCCCGAATGTGCGACTGTAATTACGCACTGCAATGCAGGCGCTCTTGCCACCGCAGGCTACGGGACAGCGCTCGGGGTATTCCGCGCAGCGTCGGAGAACGGCAAAAAAATGAAAATATACGCAGACGAGACCCGTCCGCGTTTCCAAGGAGGGCGCATTACTTCTTTTGAACTTTACGAAGATGGTTTTGATGTCACTGTCATATGTGATTCAATGGCGGCATTCCTTATGTCCCGCGAAAAAATAGACGCAGTGATCACAGGGGCAGACAGGATCGCGCTTAACGGCGACACGGCAAACAAAATAGGCACTTATGGCCTGGCTATCGCGGCAGAGAAGCACAATGTACCATTTTATATAGCCGCACCCCTCAGCACTATAGACATGAACTGCCCTAATGGCAATGCGATCCAGATAGAGGAACGAAGCCACGATGAAATAAGGATCATCGGCTCGGAAGTTGTCATACCTGAGAGGATCGCTGTGTGGAACCCTGCGTTTGACATCACTCCAGCCGGGCTTATAACAGGGATAATTACGGAGGCGGGGATAATCAGCCGCCCTGATGCTGTTAAAATAGAAGGATTGAAACACTATAAAGATAAAAAGGGGATGACATCATATTGAAAAATGAATTTATTGTCGCTGATATAAATCTGGCGCCGGAAGGACACAGGCGTATAGACTGGGCATGGGAATATATGCCGGTGCTCAGGCTGGCGGCGGAGAAAGAAGCTCTCAATCAGCCGCTTTCAGGGATCGTCATAGGTACCTGTTTACACTTGGAAGCCAAAACAGCATGCCTGCTTAAGGTACTCCATCAGCTTGGCGCGACCGTTGTGGCCGTGGGCAGCAATCCGCTTTCGACTCAGGATGCCGTGTGTGCCGCGCTTGCTGAAAGCGGCATCCATGTTTTCAGCCGACATGGAATGAGTGCAAAAGAGTACGGCGATAACATCATGGAGATGCTTGACTGGAATCCTCAGGTAATAATAGACGACGGCGGGGATGTCGTCTCTATGATAATAGAGAAGAAAAGAGACCTCATCCCGAACATCCTGGGAGGCTGCGAAGAGACGACCACCGGCATAAAACGTCTCCGCGCAATGGATACGGAAGGCGTCCTCCCTTTTGCGATGCTTGCTGTTAACGATGCCCAGAGCAAGCATCTTTTTGATAACCGCTATGGTACGGGGCAGTCTGTCTGGGATGCGATACTCCGAACAACAAACCTCCTTGTTGCCGGCAAACAGGTCGTGATCGCAGGTTACGGCTGGTGCGGAAAGGGTGCGGCACGAAGGGCCTCAGGCCTTGGAGCCCGCGTCATCGTCGTTGAAGTTGACCCGCATCGCGCGCTCGAGGCTCTTATGGACGGCTTTGACGTCATGGACATGGACAAAGCGAGTAAAATCGGAGATGTTTTTATTTCCGTAACAGGAAACACCAGAGTAATAAGAAGGGAGCACTTCATCAACATGAAGGACGGCGTACTTCTGTGCAACGCCGGACATTTTGATGTTGAGGTCTGTATACCGGACCTTAAGGATATTTCTGTTGAAGTAAAAAAGCCGCGGGACAACATCGAAACGTATGTCCTTCCTGATGGGCGCAGGCTTCATCTGCTTGGAGAGGGAAGGCTCGTCAACCTTGCGGCGGGTGACGGACATCCTGTCGAGATCATGGACCTGAGTTTTGCGATGCAGCTGCTCTCCTGTATCTACATAACCCGGAACAGACTCAGATCCGGACTTTATAATGTCCCAGAAGAACTTGACAGGATGGTCGCGGATCTCAAGCTGGAATCGCTTGGGATCAAAATAGACAGGCTGACGCCGGAACAGGAAAAGTATCTGGCAGGCTGGAGGGAATAGAAATGTTGCGCTGTTACAGGGATGTGGTAGTCTGGGACGCATCGCGCACACGTGCGGAGAGGTGCGACGTCCTTACCGAGCATGGAAAGATCGCCGCCGTGTATCCTGCCGGTTCCGTCACATCGGGATGCGCATATGAGGGCAGGGGCAGGACCGCGATGCTGCCAGGATTTGTTAATGCGCACGGACATGCGGCCATGACTCTTCTCAGGGGGCTTGGAGAAGAACTCCCCCTTATGGAATGGCTTGAAAAACGTATCTGGCCCGTGGAAAACAGGCTGGATGCGGATCTTGTATACACGGGAGCACAGCTTGCCATGATGGAAATGCTCTCAACCGGGACGACCTGTTTTGCAGACATGTATTTCTTTATGGACAGAGTCGCAGATGCCGCACTAGAGGCTGGGATGAGGTGCGGCCTTTCACGGGGCATCGTCGGAGACAGCGACGGGGCGCGCCTTAAGGAAAACCTTCAGCTGGCAAAGGATTATAACGGAGCAAAGGGTCTGGTGAACATACAGCTTGGGCCGCATGCCCCATATACTGTTTCGATCGAACAGATGTCATCTGTCGCAGACGCGGCGCGGGAGAACGGTCTTGGAGTCCAGCTGCACTGGCTTGAGACTTCATCTGAATGGACGATAAGCGGTTTCGATGGCACAATGAGCCCCGAGGAATATCTTACGAGGACCGGTATGGCAGAGGTAAAGCATCTTGTCCTGGCCCACGGGGTCTGGATAGACAAAGGAGCAGCGGATTTCTATAAGCGGCCGAATGTCACAGTAGTACACAATCCAAAGAGCAATCTGAAACTTGGAAGCGGGGTAGCGCATGTTGCGCAGATGCTTTCAGCCGGGGTCTCTGTCGCGCTTGGAACTGACGGGGCCGCAAGCAACAACAGGCTTGATATGTGGGATGAGATGCGTTTTGCCGCTCTGATACAGAAGGGCGTCAATCATGATCCAACGTTGATTTCGTCGGCGGAAACTCTTAAAATGGCCACATCAGCTGGGGCGGAAGCCCTTGGTTTTAATAATACGGGGTTCATCAAAGAAGGTTATAACGCCGACATGATCCTGATAGATATCGACCAGCCTCACTATGTGGGCTGGGATGAGGAAAGCCTGTCCGGATATATCGTCTACGCCGGCTCGTCTGATGATATAAAGGCGACAATAGTAGCAGGTGAAGTCCTCTATGAAAACGGCCAATTTACAACGATTGACAGAGACAAAGTAATGGCATCTGCTCTAAATGCAAGAAAATCACTTACACAAAAATAAAAATAATTTATCACTGGGGGGAAATATTGATGCAGTATAGAAAAGGAAAAGAATTAAGAGAACTGTTTCTTTCATTTTTTGAAGAAAAGGGCTGCAGGCGCTATCGCAGCTTTTCCCTGGTGCCGGATGATCCGACTCTTCTTTTTACAATCGCCGGCATGGTTCCTTTCAAGCCTTATTTCCTTGGGCTGAAGACCCCGGAGGTAACGCGTGCGACTACCGCACAGAAATGTGTCCGTACAAACGACATCGAAAACGTCGGGCGCACCGCACGTCACCATACATTTTTTGAGATGCTCGGAAATTTCAGTTTTGGCGACTATTTCAAAAATGAGATCATCCCATGGTCATGGGAGTTTCTCACCGAGCGCATAGGTCTTGACCCGGACAGGCTTTATGCGACTGTCTATCTTGACGACGACGAAGCCCATGATATCTGGCGGGATAAGGTCGGGCTCCCTGAAAATCGCATAGTCCGCCTTGGTGCAGACGATAATTTCTGGGCAGCCGGACCTGTAGGCCCATGCGGCCCTTGTTCCGAGATCATATATGACCAGGGGCCTGAGTATTCCTGCGGCAAACCGACCTGTGCGGTAGGCTGCGACTGCGACAGGTACCTTGAGATATGGAACCTTGTCTTTATGCAGTACAACAGGGACGAGGCGGGCAACCTCACCCCGCTGCCCGCCAAGAACATAGACACAGGGATGGGACTTGAGAGACTTGCCTCGGTTGTGCAGAATGTCCCGACGGATTTTGAGACAGATCTTTTCCTCCCCATAATCGACAAAGCCTGTGAACTGGTAAACGTAAAGTACGGAACAGACAAGAAGAAGGATATGGCGGTCAAAGTTATTTCTGACCACATAAGGGCGGCTGCATTTATGATCGCCGATGGGATACTGCCCGCAAACGACGGCGGCGGCTATGTGCTCAGAAGGCTTATCCGGCGCAGCGTCCGCTACGGAAGGCTGCTTGGCATAGACAGGCCCTTCCTTACGGAACTTCTGCCGGCCGTACGTGAATCTATGGGCGATGAATATACCGAGCTCGTAGAGCAGGCTTCCGCAATCGAGCAGGTGCTCAGCACGGAAGAGGAGCGTTTTTCCAGGACACTCTCCCAGGGCAGCGATCTTCTTGAGTCTGAGCTTGAGAAACTCGCCATGGACGGCAAAAAGACGCTGCCGGGCAGCGTTGCGTTTATCCTTTACGACACCTTTGGATTTCCCCTCGAGCTGACTGAGGAAATATGCAAAGAACACTCTGTGTTGATCGATAAAGACGGTTTTGAAAAAGAGATGACGGAGCAGCGTGAGCGTGCCAGGGCCTCAAGCAAGCAGACCGGCAGCACCATTTCAAAGAACGTCTACACCGAGCTTGTAGACAAAACAGGCCCCAGCTTGTTCTGCGGATACACAAAAATGCAGTCTGAGGCTTATGTCATCGCAATTATTGCGGGCGCTGCGCTGAAAGACTCAGTCGCAGAAGGAGAGGCGGCGGATATCGTTCTCTCAAACACTCCCTTCTACGGCGAAAAAGGCGGACAGGTAGGCGACACCGGTTTTCTTACGGCAGATGATATGATTTTTGAGGTGCAGGATACTATATATCCTGTTCCTGATCTTATCGTACACAGGGGTATCGTAAATAAAGGGGTCCTTAAAAAAGGACAGCCTGTTACCGCGTCAATAAACGAGAGGCGCAGAAAAGCCATACAGCGTCATCACACCGCTACCCATTTGATCAACGAAGCTCTCACAAGGGTCCTCGGCAAGCATGTGCGCCAGGCAGGTTCAATAGTAACCCCTACTTTCCTCCGCTTTGACTTTAACCATTTCGCGCCTGTCTCGGTGGATGAGATCCGCGAAGTAGAAAAAATGGTATATGAACAGGTTTTGAAGAACCTGCCTGTCAAAACCACAATAATGCGGATAGAAGAGGCAAAAAAATCAGGCGCGCGAGCTCTCTTCGATGAAAAATACGGAGACGAGGTCAGGGTCCTTGATATCCCGGGTTACTCGACGGAGCTGTGTGGCGGTACGCACGTCAGGAATACCGGCGAGGTGGGGCTTGTCAAAATAATACGCGAAGAGGGCATAGGCTCTGGTATCCGAAGGATCAACGCCATTGCCGGAGAACCTGCACTTTTATTGTTTCAGCAGTTTGGCTCTGCCGTTACGTCGATGATGACGATGCTCGGAGAGGATACGGACTCCATCGTCAGCAGGATCGAAGAGATCATGGACGAAAAGAAGGTCCTTGAGCGTAAGAACAGGGAACTTCAGGTCAAAGTCGCAATGTCGGACATAGAGGGCACTGTCAGGCCATGCGCATCTATAAACGGCGTTGATCTCATCGTGGAGAAATTTGACAACATAACGCCGGACTTACTCAGGCAGATCGGCGACAGGATAAGGCAGAAGCACCCGGTCGCAGTTCTGGTGCTTGCAGGGATCGGCGAGATGAATCGCGTTACGCTGACAGCCATGGCAAGTGAGGAAGCTGTCAAAAAGGGCGTCAATGCAGGCACGCTGCTTAAGGATATAGCTGTGATAATGGGCGGTAAGGGCGGCGGGAGACCAAATCTCGCTCAGGGCGGCGCACCTGACGCCTCTAAGTTGGAAGAAGCTTTTGCCAAAGCTCCCGAAATATTTGCAGACCTCATGAAGAATAAGGAATAGTTTATTGCAGAGGATCATAGCGCTTGATATAGGAACTGTAAGGATAGGGGTCGCAGTGAGCGATCCTCTCGGCTTTTTTGCCCAGGGGATCGCAGTGCTCCGCGCAGAGGGTGAATGGCTGGAAGAACTTGCTGAGATAACGGCGGTATATGAGAACCCCAAGCTTCTGGTGGGACTTCCGCGCAGGACTGATGGCAGCGAGGGGCCTGAAGCCATAAAGATGAGGGATACGGCAGAGACTATCAGGGACCGCTTCCCGGATCTCGAGATAGAATTCTGGGATGAACGCTTCACGACCGCCATAGCGCAGCAGGCGCTTATAGAAGCTGATGTGTCACGCAGAGGAAGAAAGCAGAAGGTCGACAAGATCGCAGCTGCGCTTCTTCTGCAGAGCTATCTGGACAGAGGGAGGACATAACTGAGTTGGAACTTCCGCAGGGGATAAAAATGACCCCCATGCTGGAACAGTATATTCATTGGAAAGAACAGTACCCGGACTGCCTTCTTTTTTTCCGCATGGGAGACTTCTATGAGATGTTCTTTGATGACGCCATGACGGCATCATCAGTGCTTGATATTGTTCTCACCTCCCGTTCCCGCGACGCGGATAACGCGATACCGATGGCAGGAGTGCCGTTCCATTCGGTAGACTCATACCTCGGGCGTCTTATATCTGCGGGCTACAGGGTGGCCATATGCGACCAGATCACGGAACCGGACGGGAAGACACTTGTGCAGCGTGAAGTCACCCGTATCATCACACCAGGCACATGGCTTCCCGAAAATTCTGAGTCTGACGGACATCTCGCAGCATGCATATTTGACGGCAAAAATGTCTCCATCGCCCTGCTCATCTCAGGAAGCGGAACGCTGAAGGCAGGTACCTTCCCTGCCGAAGAGGCAGCATCTATTCTGTCATCATTCAAGCCTGATGAAATACTGGTGCGCAAAGGGCAGTGTGAATTGCTCTGTACGCTTGTCCCCAACATTACCGGTGCAAATATAGTTGAACGCGAAAAGGGCGAATTCAGCGTTCAAGCGGCATCAGCGTGGCTTTGCAGGAAGTGGGACATTGCGACGCTGAATTCAATGGGTCTCGACGATATGGATCCCGCCTCAGGGGCCGCTTATGCGGCTCTCCGCTATCTGGAGGAGACGCAGTTCTCGCAGGCGAAGCACATCTCTTGTATAACTCCTATTCTTCCCTCGGAAAATCTTGTGCTTGATCAGAGCACACAGATAAACCTTGAGCTTATCGAACCTCAGGGAACATCTCTTTATTATGTGCTAAACCGTTGCCGCACGCCTATGGGCAAAAGGCTGCTGAAAGAATGGATATTGTCTCCCCTGCAGGACCTCGATGCGATAGGACAGAGGCAGTCCTCCATTGCAGTGCTCGTGCAGGAAAGGCAACTTGCCGCCGAACTTGGCAGGCTGCTTTCAGAGTGCAGGGATATTGCGAAATCAATAGGCCGCATAACGCTTAATATGGGGACGCCGTCCGACCTTCTGGCAGTCAAGGAGACTCTTTCAGTGCTGCCGGAGATAAAAAAACTTGTCCTTTTATCACCTGCTCTTGCCGTGTGGGCTGACGTGCCTGATGTCTCACATCTTTCCGAACTGCTATGTGCGGCTCTCTCCGATACTGTGCCGCGTTTTGTGCGTGACGGCGGAGTTATAAGAAAGGGATACAGCCCCGCGCTGGATGAATGGAAGGAAAAGGCGTCGGATTCCGCAGTCTGGCTTGAACGATTTGAGGAAGCCGAGCGCAGCAGGACAGGGATAAAAAACCTAAAGGCTGGCGTCAACAAGGTTTTTGGCTACTATCTTGAGATCCCAAAGGGGAGCCTTGATAAGGTCCCCCCTGACTATATAAGGAAACAGACGCTTGTGAACGCGGAACGCTTCATAACTGAGGAACTTAAGGCATTTGAAAAGGAAATGTTCAGCGCGGAAGAGGAGATGCTGGATCTCGAAGCGGAAATATACGGGCAGCTCGTGGATACGACACTCTCCTACAGTACCGCGGTACAGAAAGCCGCACAGTTTATAGCTGTGACGGACGTTTTATATTCACTTGCAGACGTTGCCTGCGAAAGGGATTATGTCCGTCCCTTTATGGATATGGGTACAGACTTTATAGTCAAAGGGGCACGCCATCCGGTGATAGAGGTAACGCTGGGCCGCCAGCCGTTTACTCCCAATGATTATAATTTCAGCAGCTTAACAGGACAGAGGATCGCAATAATCACAGGTCCGAACATGGCCGGAAAATCCACATATCTGCGGACGGCCGCACTCATCGCCATACTGGCGCATATGGGCTCCTATATCCCTGCCGAGAGCGCGCATATCGGCGTCATAGACAGGGTCTTCACAAGAATAGGTGCGCGGGACGAACTTGCGAGAGGGCAGAGCACCTTCATGGTCGAGATGGTAGAGACCGCCAATATCCTGAGGAATGTTACTGACAGAAGCCTTGTCGTGCTGGATGAAGTCGGCAGGGGAACTTCTACATACGACGGATTGAGCATCGCATGGTCAGTCGTGGAATACCTGCAGAGCCAGGAGCAGCGCCGGGCAAGGGTGCTTTTTGCGACTCATTACCATGAACTTACGCAGCTTGCCGGAAGGCTGCCATGTGTCGTGAACCTGAGCATGGCCGTTGAGGAGAACGCAAACGGCATAACTTTCCTGCATAAAGTTGTACCCTCTCCGTCTGACCGTTCATACGGCATAGAGGTAGCGCGCCTTGCAGGAGTGCCTTCCGTTGTCCTGCGGCGCTCCAAAGAGCTGCTTGATCAATTTGAGAAATCTGATGCAGGGAGAAAGATCCCGGATGGCACAGGCGCACAGAATCAGATGATACTTTTTGATATAAGGCAGGAGGCCGTGCTTGAGGAACTCTCATCCGTCGATCCTGACGAAATGACTCCGATGGAGGCACTTGAACTTGTCTACAGGCTCAGGGAAGAGAGCCGGAAAGCGCTGGGTTTTTCATGATAAAAAAACTTGATGCCGACATAGCGACCAGGATAGCGGCAGGAGAGGTCATAGAAAGGCCGTCTTCCGTCGCGAAAGAGCTCATAGAGAATGCTATAGATGCATCGGCTCGAAACATGAATATCTATATAGAACAGGGAGGCAAGACATCTTTTGTCATTGAAGATGACGGCGTGGGAATTTCGTGCGAGGAACTGCCGCTCGCGCTTGAGAGATATGCCACGAGCAAGATAAGCTCGCTTGACGACCTTGAGAGGATATCAACTCTTGGTTACAGGGGAGAGGCGCTTGCGAGCGTAGCCGCGGTAAGCCGCCTTGAAATAAGAAGCAGGACCGCAGACTCTGAAACGGGCGGCATAATACGCTGCGAGGGAGGTATGGTCACACTCCACACGGATAACCCCTGCAGGCCCGGGACCAGAATTCAGGTTGATGACCTGTTTTATAACCTACCTGCTAGGCGAAAATTTCTGAAGACCGCATCGGCCGAGCTTCGACGCATAATCCAGATAGTAAATGATTACGCGCTGATACATCCGGAGATAACGATCAGAGTTTTTTCTGACGGGAAAAAACTGCTCGAACATACACGTACAGAAAATATAAGCGAGGCGCTGGCGAAAAGGTGGGGCAGTGACGGAGAAAAATATTTTTCTGGATCAGCGCTCGGCTCAAACAGGATACGGCTCTGGTGGAACCCGATACCGGATGCGAGGCGTGTTGCCATGACTGTTTTTGTAAACGGACGGCGCATACAGGATCCTACGATAAGGGCGGCGGTGTGCGGCGGAGATTCCGCTGCGTACGGCGAATGGCTGATAATACTTGATATGCCGCCAGACCAGCTTGACGTAAACATACACCCTACAAAAGAAGAGGTGCGCTTCAGGCGCTCTCAGGAGATTTTTAAGCTGGTTTATGATAATGCCCAGAATGTTTTTTCAAAACGTTTTTCAATACATCAGAACCCATGGGCCGGATCTCAATTTGGCCCGCATCGGCTTGAGACTGACTCCGGCATGCTTCAGCCAGATTTTGACCGAACAGCCCCTCTTTTCAGCCAGGTCCCATGGCGTCCGGTGACAAAACAGGAATGGGATAGGACTGCAAGCCATGCTGAAACCGTATTCACCCAGGCCGAGAAGGGGATAGGCGATAAAAATATCACATCAGACAGGAACTATATAGGACAAACGGCAAGCGGCTTTCTCCTTTTTGATTTTCCGCAGGGGCTGGCTGTTATGGACCCTCACGCCGCGCACGAGAGGATTCTTTTTGAGGAGATATCTTCCTCGTTCAAGGATTCTATTTTGACACAGACACTTGCAGTTCCTGTTGAAATACCTGCGGCGCTGCTGCCTGAAATCAGGGTCAGCATCGGAGAGCTGGGCAAACTCGGTTTCACAGTGGACGGAGCAATGCTGACAGGAGTCCCGCTGCTGCGCGGTAAGGGGCATATTTCCCCGCTTGACATGCTTCGTTCAGCGATGCGCGGTATCGAGGTCGAACATGACCCGGCAAAACGTGACATGGAGGTATGGTGGAGGCTGGCAAGGCTTGCCTGCCGCGATGCAGTCAAACTGGGACAGAAGATGGAGAGGGAAGAGGCTATGGCGCTTCTTCAGAGGCTTGAGCGGTGCGGCACGCCGTATACATGCCCGCACGGCAGGCCTACCTTGTTTATACTGGAAAACAGACGGCTTGAAGAATGGTTCGAACGCTGATGGAAAAGAAAGCAAGCAAAGGGATACCAGTTGTTGCGATAATCGGACCGACTGCCGTCGGTAAGACAATGTTCAGCCTCGAACTGGCGGCGAGACTGAACGCCGAGGTCATATCCGTAGATTCCCGTCAGGTGTACCGCTATCTTGATGTAGGCACAGACAAGGTCTCATGTGAAATACGCAGGCAGGTGCTTCACCATCTTATAGACATAGTTGACCCCGACCAGATATATTCGGCTGCGGATTTTGCTTCGCAGGCGTCCGACGCTGTCACGCGGATCATCGCAAGGGGCAGGATCCCGCTGCTTATAGGAGGGACGCCATTTTATTATAAAGCGCTCTGCGGATCACTGTCTGAAGGCCTGCCCAAAGACTCGGCTGTTCGTGAACAGATCGAAAAAGAAATAGAGGCTAAGGGGCTTGAGGTACTGCATAGTGAATTGAAGCTGATAGACCCGATGGCGTCAGAGAAGATACATCCTAACGACCCTGTCAGGACTATGCGTGCTCTTGAAATATTCCGCATAACAGGGAAAAATGCGACCTGGTGGTATGATCGGCAGAATAAGATCACATCTCCTTATAATATTTTATATATAGGCCTGATAAGGAACAGGAAAAATCTGTACAGGAACATCGAGGAACGGGTTAAAATACAGTTTGCAAGCGGCTATCCCGAAGAGGTAGAATGGTTGCTTTCAAAGGGATATTCGCCGAGGCTTCCTGCGATGCAGGGATTCGGTTACAGAGAGCTGGTCAGGTATCTGAGCGGCGGATGCACTTTTGAGGAGGCGCTTCTCGGAGACATCCGTTCGACAAAAGTTTTCTCGCGCAGACAGATGACATGGTTTAAACATTTTGAACCGGCTGAATGGTATGATTTAGACTCTTTCTCTGTGGAAGAAGTTCTCAGAGATGCACTCCCAAAATGTTTAAAACACATTGAACAGGGGGATCGGCGGACGTAATGGACATTTTCATAGCGAACCCCACAGGGCTCTGTTTTGGAGTAAAAAGGGCCATTTCGACACTTGAACGGGAACTGCATCGCACAAAAGCGGTATATTCGCTTGGGAGTCCGATACACAACCCACAGGAAGTAGAGCGCCTATGCAGGCTGGGGCTCGTCGTAGTCGATTCCCCTGAGGATGTTCCGATTGGAGCCGTATCATTCGTCCGTGCGCACGGGATAACACCTCAGGTTTACGAAACTCTGCGCATGCGGAGTTCATTGGTCGTGGATGGGACATGTCCTTTTGTGAAGACAGCACAGGAAAGGGCAAGGGCACTTTCCAAAGAGGGTTATATAGTGGTAATATCAGGCGACCTGGAACATCCTGAGGTACAGGGGATAATGGGATATGTGGACGGAAAAGTCGAAGTTATCTCCTCCGAAAGCAATATCCCTGAATCGTTAAAGGGCCGGAGGTGCGGCATCCTGAGCCAGACTACACAGAAAGTTGCATCTTTTGTCGCGCTTGTAGGCGCATTTGTATCTATATCTCCTGAAATTAAGGTATATAATACAATATGCAAGGCAACGCTTGCCCGTCAGGAGTCCGTCTGTCAGCTGGCATCTCAGGTCGACGGAATGATTGTTCTTGGCGGACGCAACAGTGCAAATACACGCAAGCTGGCGGAGATCGCCATAGATGCCGGAGTGTCGACAATATGGATCGAACACGCAGACGAACTTGACAGGGGGTGGCTGGAAAACAGAGAAAGAATAGGAATAGCGGCAGGCGGAAGCACACCTGACTGGCTAATAAAAGAACTGATTAAAAAATTAAACATAATGTAAGCAGGAGGATGTTGGGTATGGTTGACGAGCTTCGCACCGAAGAAGTGATGGAAACACAGGCAACACAGGAAAAAGAAGAAACGATGGAAGAAATGATGCAGCAGTTTGACGTGATGGGCGATTTCCATCGCGGCAAGATCGTGGAAGGCACAATCGTTGATACCCGTGAAGACGGCTGGCTTGTTGACGTCGGCTATAAATGCGAGGGATTTCTTCCCCGCAAGGAGTGGACGCACAGAGTTCTCGTCGAAGAGACACCGGAGCCGGAGAACGGAGCAAAGGTCAGGGTCCAGATCACAAACATCGGTCAGGGCGAAGACACGCAGCTCCTTTTGAGCCGTTGGCGCTGCGAGTTCGACGAACGCTGGAACAAGATTGAAGAAGACCTTGAAAAAAATGATACCATTGATGTCAAGGGTATCCGTAAGGTAAAGGGAGGGCTTATTGTCAGCTGCCGCGGGATCGAAGGATTCATTCCCATTTCACATCTCGCAGAAGAGGGACGCGGGGTCAATCCCGGGCACCTGCTGGAGCAGGATTTCCCTGTCAAGCTGATTGAAAAGGACCGCCGGAAGCGTCGCCTCGTATTCTCGCGCCGCAGCCTTATTGAAGCAGAGATGGCAGGTCTTCGCCAGTCATTCTACGAACAGATCAAAGAGGGAGATGTGCTTGAAGGCGACGTCAGCAGCATCACATCGTTTGGTGTTTTCGTAAATCTCGGTGCGGTAGAAGGGCTCGTCCACGTAAGCGAACTGTCATGGCAGCGCAATGCAAAGGCTAAGGATATCGTCAGCAAGGGTGACCACGTCAAAGTCAAGGTCATCGGCATAGACAAAGAAAACAACAGGATATCCCTTAGCATCAGACAGACGCTTGACGATCCGTGGGACTCTGTTGCGGAACGCTGGACAGCCGGCAGGACGACAGAGGGAACTGTGACCAACCTGACAGAATTCGGCGCATTTGTAGAGATAGAGCCTGGCATTGAGGGTCTCATACACATAGGAGACCTGAGCTGGACGCGTATAAAGCACCCGAAGGAAGTCCTTAAAAAAGGCCAAAAAGTGGAAGTCTCGATCATCGAGGTCGACACGGCCCGCAAAAGGATCAGCCTGGGATACAAGCAGCTGAAAGATCCTTGGAAGGACGCTGCTGAGAAGTACCAGAAGGATCAGGAAGTCCCTGTTAAAGTAGTGAGGCTTGCAGATTTTGGTGCCTTTGTAGAGCTCGAAGAGGGTATAGAAGGACTGATCCATATATCGCAGATCAGCCAGCAGAGGGTAGAGAACCCCAGGGAGATCCTTGCTGAGGGTCAGGAAATCACGGCAAGGATCCTAGAGGTCAACCCATCGGAGCGCCGTATTCGCCTGAGCCTGCGTCCCGCACATGAAGAGCCCGTAAAGCGCGCTCCCCGTGAGGATGCTCCTCAGAGTGCAGACGGACAGAAAAAGGATGATCGTCCCCGCCGCCGCAGTACAACGGGCGGAGACAGGAAGAGATCCGATAATCAGAACAATCATATGCCGCAGGAAGAGACAAATGTAACGATAGGCGATTTCCTGAAGCAGGCTGAGGATTCGGAAGCTTAAAAAATCTTCGGACGTAAAAAACATTTTTAATATTTCTTCCCCGTGCCTTTTTATGCAGGCATGGGGATTTCTGTTAAAATATATGTATGAATGAAAGCAATATATTTGGAGGAGACCTATTCAATGTCTGTCAGAAAAATCCATGTTTATCCTGATCCGGTCCTTCGCGGAACCACGGAGGCTGTTGAAAGTTTTGATGAACGGCTAAAATCTATCCTTACAGATATGTGGGATACTATGTATGTTTTTGACGGCATAGGCCTGGCTGCGCCGCAGATAGGCCTGAGTGAAAAAATAATTGTCATAGACTGTCACGATGAGAAACATGTGCTGATAAACCCTGAAATAATAGAAAAAGAAGGTTCGGCGGTTGTTGAGGAGGGCTGCCTCAGTTTTCCCGGCATATATGAGAAAGTAGAAGCGCCGGAAAGGCTGCGGGTCAGGTACAAAGATGAGAGCGGAGAACAGCATGAAAAAGATGTCGCCGGCTTCCTTGCCTGTGTCTTTTCGCATGAGATCGATCATCTCAACGGCAGGCTGCTTATTGACAGAGTTTCGCCGCTGAAGAGACAGTTCCTAAAGAAAAAAATATCCAAAAAAGCGGCTGAGGCCATATGACAAATAAGATCAAAGTTGGATTTTTCGGCTCCGGCAGTTTTGCTGCTGAATGCCTTGCCTGCCTATACGAAAGAATCAAGCCTGTATGGGTCATAACCAACTCGCCGAAACCTGCAGGAAGAGGCCTGGAATGTCGCAGCACACCTGTTCAGCTGGCAGCACAGGCATTGGGGCTCACATGCCGAACGACAGAAAAAATTTCCGCCGATACCGAACTGCTGGAATGGATCAGAAACAATCTGCCTGATCTGATGCTGGTCATAGATTTCGGACATATTTTAAAAGAACCCCTGCTTACGATGGCTCCCCTGTGCTGTATAAATATCCATCCTTCGCTGCTTCCAGCATATAGAGGGTCGGCTCCGGTACAGAGGGCGATCATGGATGGCCTTAAGATAACAGGGGTAACGCTATTCAGGCTCGACGCGGGTATGGACTCCGGGCCGATACTCGCTCAGGTGCCGATTCCTATAGAGGAATCTGATGACACTGCGTCGCTGCTGAGCAAGTGTGCGAAAGCCGGTACGGAAGCCATGCTTCATTACATCTGTGATGTTGATCCTTCAGAATGGGTTTTTACTCAGCAATCAGAGGGCGGGGCCTCATCGGCGCCTAAGATCGAAAAACATGAGGGAAGGCTTGACTGGAATGAGCCTTCAATAAAACTTTATAATACTATACGTGCACTGAGCTCCTCGTCCGGAACTTACTGTATGATAAACTCAAGGCGACTAAGGATATACAGTGCCCAGCTTGCAGAAAAAAACGGGACCGCAGGAACTGTAATTGCGATAGAGGACGGAATGCCTGTCATCGCCTGCGGGGCAGGGGCATTAAAGCTTATCAGCGTCCAGCCTGAAGGCGGGAAAATACAAAACGCAAACGATTGGCTTCGCGGCCGCAGGCTGAAACTCGGAGACAGTTTATAGCTAAAAACATTCTACAAAGTTCGACGGTAAAAGCCATAATATCAGGACAACCGCCCGAAAAATTTTTATAGTCCGTGCTCTGATCAATGTCCGGAGTTTTTCCCGTGAAAGGATCTGCTCTGTCTCTGCCGGTATGTATTAATCTGAAAAGGGGGAAGAGATGTTGGTATGCAGCAGCCATTTCCTCAGAAATATAATTGGACAGAAATATCAATACAGGGGCAGGGTGCTAAATCTTCGTATAGATACGGTGCTTTTCCCATCCGGTGCGGAAAAAATCAGGGAGGTCGTGGAGCATAAAGCCGCCGCGGCTATACTGGCCGTTGATAAAGACGGCAGCATACACATGGTTTCACAGTATCGCCATGCAATAGACAAAGATGTGTTGGAGATCCCGGCGGGGATAGTCGAGTCCGGGGAGGATCCTCTTGAAACTGCAGTGAGAGAGCTTCAGGAGGAGATAGGTTGCAAACCGGGCAAAATAGAGAAAGTGTCTGAGTTTTATTCTTCTCCGGGCTACTCAACAGAAAAAATTTATTTGTATTATGCGACAGACCTGGAACAGTCAAAACTGCCCGAAGACGACGACGAATATCTTTCTTCCTCTAAATTTACACCGCAGAAAATAAGCGCGATGATCGACTCCGGAGAAGTTAATGACGGAAAGACAATAATGGCTTATTTCTGGTATGTATCGAGAAAGGCGGCAGAAGAATGCCGTTGACAGAGATCAGCGATGCAAAATTTCTCAGATCTCTCGGCAGATTTGAGGACTATCTGCTGCTTGAACGCAGCTGCAGCCAAAATACACTTAAGGCATACTCCTCGGATATAAGGTTATGGTACTCTTACTGCTTAAATATGCAGCACGACCCGAAGGAGCTTACTGCTGAAAGCATATCCAGGTTCCTGCGCGCTCAGTCAGTCAGGGGTATGTCAAAGAGTACGATACAGCGCAACGCCGCGGTGCTTGCCTCTTTCACGCGCTTTCTCGTCTATGACGGAGAAATGGATAAGATGCCGAAACTCGACCCTCTGCCATCCAAGGACGAGAAACTTCCTGAAATAATGACAGAGGGAGAGATACAGAGGATAATCAACGCGTGCGAGGACGGGACTATCCTCGGGAGAAGGGACAGGACCATTATCGAACTTGCTTACGGGGTCGGAATGAGGGCCTCTGAGCTCTGCAACATAAAACTTAAGGACATAGACCGCAGCAGCGGACTTATCTACACAAGGGGCAAGGGCGGCAAGGAAAGAGTGGTGCCCTATGTCGGTGCAGTAAGAAAAAATGTCGAGGAGTATATAGCAGAATACCGTCCGCAGATGGACAAACTTTCCCTTCCGTGGCTTTTTCTGACTAGGACGGGCAGAAAGGTACAGCGTGAGTTCCTGTGGCACATTCTGCATAAAAGAGGGAAATCCGCAGGTATCTCCGCGTCCCGCCTGCATCCTCACGTGCTTCGCCACACATTCGCGACACACCTCCTGCGCAACGGGATGGATCAGAGGACATTGCAGGAGATACTGGGGCATTCATCTATCATGACAACAGAGAAATACACCCACCTGGACACTGAAATACGCGACTACTACGACAAGTATCACCCGAGATCCGGTCAACGTCAGGAGGAATAACAATGTTGTTTCCCGAAAAGGTAAACGAAGCCATGAGGTACATCGAAAATAAAACAGACCTCAGACCGGATATTGCGATAATACTGGGCTCAGGTCTTGGCAGGCTTGCAGAAAAAGTGGAGGGAGCCCAGATGATCCCATACACAGATATCCCGTACTGGCCTCATTCTACTGCTCCCGGACATGCGGGAAAACTTGTGATCGGCTCTCTTGAGGGCCGTCTTGTTGCCGTAATGCAGGGGCGTGTGCATTACTACGAAGGCTACACAATGGAGGAAGTGACATTCCCGATAAGGGTCCTGGGTTCACTCGGGATAAAAGCCCTTCTTGTAACAAATGCCTCCGGCGGCATAAATACAGATATTCCTGCCGGGACAATAACAGCTATAGAGGATCATATAAATTATATGGGCACGAATCCACTCATAGGTGAGAACAACGACTATTGGGGCCCGAGGTTTCCCGACATGACAATGGCCTATGACCGCGAGTTCCTCAAAGATCTGGAAAGGGCCGCCAAGAAGGAGGGGATAAGGCTTGAAAAGGGCGTCTATATTGCCTTTCCCGGTCCCTCGTTTGAAACTCCTGCCGAGATACGCATGGCAAAAAATATGGGTGCAGACCTGGTCGGGATGTCAACCGTGCCGGAGGTCATCGTAGCGGGACATATGGGGATAAGAGTATGCGGCATTTCCTGCATTGCAAACTATGCAGCCGGCATAACAGACCAAAGGCTTTCCCACAAAGAAGTTCTGGATTCAATGAACAATACCGCTGATTCTCTCTGCACGCTTATTTCGGCATTTCTGAGGGAAATGAGGCTCTGATGTTCAACGTTGTGGAATTTATTGAAAAGAAACGCGACGGAGGGCATCATACGCGTGCGGAGCTGCAGCACCTTGTCAGTGGCGTAATGGATGCATCCATACCAGACTATCAGCTTTCGGCGTGGCTTATGGCGGCATACCTGAACGGACTGGATGATCATGAGACAGTATATTTTACAGAGGCCCTTGCACATTCAGGAAATACCATTACATACCCTGCAACGGACAGGATAGTCGATAAACACAGCACCGGCGGCGTTGGGGACAAAACTACGCTTATACTGGTCCCGCTTGTGGCCGCCTGCGGCGCAAAAATATCAAAACTCAGCGGACCGGCGCTTGGCTATACGGGAGGGACAGTAGACAAGCTTGAATCAATACCTGGGATGGACCTCCATCTTTCCGGCGACAGGCTCACAGAGCAGGTGGCAAATATCGGCTGTGCCATATCAGGACATTCTGCCTGGCTTGCCCCTGCCGAGGGCAGGTTCTACAAGCTTCGCGACGTAACGGGTACAGTACCGTCCATCCCGTTGATAACATCCAGCATCCTCAGCAAAAAACTTGCAGGCGGTGCACACGGATTTCTTTTTGACGTTAAGTCGGGAAGCGGCGCGTTTATGCGCAACAATGACGAGGCTGCGGCGCTTGCCGAAAAACTGGTGCGGATATCGAGAAAACTGGGCAGGGTATGTATCGCAATAATAACCGACATGGAACAGCCGCTGGGAGAGTGGATCGGTAATGCCGCGGAGGTTTACGAGGCCATTCAGGTGCTTGGCGGAAACGGGCCTGCCGATACCAGGGAGCTCTGCATCACCCTGGGAGGTTATATGCTCAGCATGGCGGGCGTCGCATCTGATCCAGATGCTGGCTCCGTATTATGCGCCAAAGCACTGGGTGACGGCACCGCACTCAACAAATTTGCAGATATGGTCAAATCCCAGGGCGGCGACCTCAGGGTTATCGATGAACCACAGAACATACTGCCTAGGGCAAAATATTTCTGCGACATCATGTCTGATAAGGCAGGATATCTCTCCAGACTGTCCGCGCTGTCGGTCGGCGAAGGGCTGCGGGCACTCGGGGGAGGGCGCCTCAAACAGGAAGACGAAATTGACCGGGCTGTCTCAGTGCAGCTTTTTGCCAAGACAGGAGACAGGATCGATGCCGGCGGCAGGGTTATGAGAATACACTACAACACATCCAAACAGCTTGAGGCAGCTAAGCCTTACTTTGAGGCATCTTGGGACGTAGCGGGATACGCAGATAAGAGAAAACTCATAATAGACAGGATATATTGATTTGGCCGTTGTATTTCGGCGCTTTTTCTGCTAATCTGTCCTTATCCTTCGGAGGCGAGTTTCAGCTGGTGCTGGGCCCGGACTTCAAATCCGGCGGGGGTCGGTAACGCCGGTCCCGGTGTGTTCGATTCGCACACGCCTCCGCCATGTAATAGCAAGGGTTTACGGGTTTTAGCCTGTAAGCCCTTTTTGAATGGAATTTTGCCGCTATATATCATAATATACACGATTTTCATCGTTTCCATCCAAGAGACCTTTGTTATTGTAAAAAAACAGGAAGTATTGTCGGACTCACCCGATTCTCGCCAAGGTATAGCGGTCGATTTCTAGACTCAGAAGCCGCATTATCTCCAACTCATCAATCGCGTCGGTCAGAGCGTTATGTATCTCGCAATATCCATAGTCTCCGCTCAACATCCTGTAAACACTCTCAACGCCATATCCGCGCTTCAATCTGCCCGTACCGTAGCATTCGGCACAACTCGGAATTTTGGGATTGTGCTGCCTGTACGCCGCCAGCTTCATTATGTCGTGCCAATTCAGATGGCGGAGTTCCGGCAAGTGCCTGTGGTCAAAGACGGCGTTGTATGCAAAAATCGTGGTGGCATCATGAGAGGCGAGGAATCGAATCAACTCGTTCATCGCCTTTTCCCTTGAACATTCGAGGTCTGGCTTTATCCCGTCCGCATAGAGAGCGTATGAATACATACCGCCGTGGTTTTTGAACGGCGTGAGTATATAGTATTTCTTATCGATCGGCTTGAAGTTTTCGGAATCGGCTACGACAGTACCGATCGACATCACGGCGTCGCTCCAAGTCGTCTCAGTGTCGATAACGGCAAAACGGCCCATATATTTCCCCTCCACATATCCATCCTACATATTTTCTTGGAAAGCAATATTAATTCGTGGTCCATTTTATCATGTTTTCAAGACGGTCTATGACTGAGTTATTCATGTTTTTCAGTGACGACTACTTAATTCCTGCATTACGCTTTTTCCGGATTTTAATCCGGCGGGGGTCGTGACGCCGGTCACGGTGTGTTCGATTCGCACATGCCTCCGCCATATTGAAAATATGTCCCGCAGAAAGGAGTGTTTATCTCCTTTCTGCGGGATGTTTTGTGTTATGATTATCCGTTGTAGGGGTGTGGTATCATGTTTATTACCTTTGAGGGGCTTGATGGTTCGGGCAAGTCGACACAGGCAAGAATGTTCACAGACTGGCTCAATAAAAAACAAGATAGACATGCCGTTCTCACACGTGAACCCGGCGGGTGGGAAGGTGTGGCGGTGCTTCGGGATATCGTCATAAGCGGACGGCTGAAGCACCCCTGGAGTGAGGCATATCTATTCATGCTTGACCGCGCCGAACATGTTGCAAACGTCATACAGCCTTCATTGGATAAGGGGCTTGACGTCGTATGTGAGCGATATCAGGACTCAACAATAGCATATCAGGTCTGGGGTAGGGGGTTGCCGCTTGAGATCTTCCAGGAGCTTGCCCGCCTTTCTGCCTTCCCCGTTCCGGACGTGACCATATTTTTTGATGTTCCGGCTGAAACGGCGCTTGAAAGAACAGCGAGACGCGGCATGCCGGACACATTTGAGAGTGAAGGAATGCCGTTTATGACAAAAATCAGGGAAGGCTATCTCGCCCTTGCCCGCAGTGAGCCTGAAAGATGGATACAACTGGATTGTTCATACGGGGATGAGGAAGTTGTCTTCGGCAGCCTTTTAAAGGCGCTGGAGATGAGAGGGTTTTTTTGTGATTGACGACACTGGCGCCCTTCTTGAAAATTCAAGAGGCTGGCAAGAGATAATCTCTGCATTCAAAATGGGACGCAGTCCGCAATCGTTGGCAGTTGTAATCCCATCTGCGATGCAGGAGCTGTTTGTCGAGCGCTACGGTAAGCTTCTGCTTGGAGACAGTCCGGCCTGGAAAGACGGAACTCATCCGGATCTTGTCCACGCAGGCAGATATCTTACACAGCCTTCCATTGATGACTGCCGGACACTGCAGGGCGAGCTTGGACTCCATCCTGTGATTTCAGAAAGACGGCTTGCAGTGATATGGTCTGCGGACAAACTTTCCCTTGAGGCGGCGAACAGCCTCCTGAAGCTGACAGAAGAGCCTCCGCTTCATGGATATGTCCTTTATATATCTGAAGAGGACAAGCTTATTCCCACGATAAAGAGCCGCGTATGGTCAATATCAATAGAACTGCCGGAAGAACTTGTAAGGTCGCGCCCTCATCCGGAGACCCCGGAAGAATGGGCGGCATGGATGGACAACAGCAATAAAAAGGCCGGCGCCGAGATTTTATATCTTGAAATTGAAAGCTGGATCAAACATTTAACAGAGACAGGGGATTTTGTAAAAGCGGCGGAAATGGAATCACTAATAAGGCT
Organism: Synergistaceae bacterium; assembly: GCA_021372895.1. NCBI lineage: Bacteria > Thermotogati > Synergistota > Synergistia > Synergistales > Synergistaceae > Synergistaceae bacterium. Next base: position 28,828 of record JAJFTP010000012.1, on the reverse strand, counting down.
GATGGAGCAGAAAAGGCTCTCCGTGCCGATGATCCAGGATCTGACTTTTGCTGTCCTCAAGGAGGGAATCCCATATGAGCAAATATTTGGCAGTGTATGGTAAACCGAGATATCTTGGTATTGTCGAATACGACGAAGAGATAAAAAAAGGTGATCCAATTATTGTAGAATCGCACCGCGGCGAGGAGATGGCTATAGTTGCCGGAGAACTAACGCCTGAACAGGAATCGTCATACAGACAGCTTAGAAATACGTCAGAACACGGCGACGGCACCGCAAAGAATGTTGAGCCCGTGGTAACGGATCTTAATTTTTTAAATTTTGCCACAGATGATGATCTAAAAGCGGATGCCGAATATCGCAGGGAAGAGGACGGGATCCTGCAAAGCGCAAAGGAGCTGCTGAAGCCTCATGAACTCGACATGAAGCTGATAGATGTTGAGTTTCTGCGCGGCAGGCGCAAACTTTTTTTCTATTTCTCTTCAGAACAAAGGGTGGACTTCAGAGCCTATGTTCGCGATCTTGCGCGAGAATTCAAAACGCGCATAGAGCTGAGACAGATAGGTGTGCGTGACGAGGCGAAGGTCATCAAGGGCATAGGTCCCTGCGGCCAGCCTTGCTGCTGCAGTTACTGGCTCAACCAGTTTGCGCCGATATGCATAAAGATGGTCAAGGAACAGAACCTGGCGCTCAACCCGGCGAAGATATCCGGCATTTGCGGACGTCTTATGTGTTGCCTCTGTTTTGAGCACAATGCATATCATGAGATATGGGAGAATCTTCCAAATCCTGGCAGTAAAATCAAAACCCCGAACGGGAATGTGATTGTTTCAGGCATAGAGCTGCACACAAAGAGCGTTCGCTGCTACATCCCCGGGAGAGGTGAAATAAAGATCCCCGTTGACAAATTTAAGGAATTCAGGGATACGGTAGTCAGCGGAAAAGAATGGCTGGTTCAGGCTGAGGAGATCGTACCGGTCCTTTCGAACCTGCGTTCGGTATGCCCCGGATGTATATCATCGGGCATGGATAAAAAAAAGCTGACGCAAAGGTCTGCGAATATTTCTCCTGCATTGGAAAGAAAGAGTCCTGTGATTGAAATCTCCGAAGATAGGGCCGGCAACGGTATGGCTCAGAAAAAGGCAAAAAAACGCCAGCGGAAACCGCCCGTTTTCTCCAAGGGAGCATATCCGGATCATATAATTGCTGCGGAAGAAAGCGGACATCGGCAGAAACAGCCTGTCACGGCAGAATTCGGCGATATCAACGCCGTTATACAGCCGAAGGCCCGTAAACCGAGACACAGAAGAGGACACGGGACAAAAAAGAACGCGGGACAGACACCAGTTCAAGAATAGCGGGGTATAAATGGACATGCCGATATGGAAAAACCTAACAGAAAAAATTAAGAAAACAAGCAACAAATGGGCTCAGGGTATCTCCAACCTTTTTTCAGACGAGCCTATTACGGAGGAATTCTGGGATGAGCTTGAGGAACAGCTGATCCTTGGAGACGTTGGTATTGATACCGCAGAAGTGCTTATAGAAAAACTGAAACAGACAGCCATTGACGGCAGGATCGGAAGGGCTTCGGAACTACGCGCAAAGTTTAAAGAGATTCTCATAGAGATGCTGGAGTCTGTACCTGGGATGGGCAAACCGCTGGATCTGGAGCATCGGCCGGCAGTGGTCATAATGATAGGAGTCAATGGAAGCGGAAAGACGACAACTGCGGGTAAACTTGCCGCTCAGCTTAAAAACAGCGGAATAAAGGTTATAATGGCTGCCGCTGATACATTCAGAGCTGCCGCCATAGAGCAGCTTAAAGCATGGGGAGAAAGGTCAGGGGTACGGGTCGTTGCGCAGAATCAGTACAGCGATGCCGCGGCAGTCGTGTTCGACGCCATCATGGCGGCAAAGGCTGCAGGGGATGATGTTGTAATTGCTGATACTGCAGGCCGCCTGCACACAAAATCAAACCTTATGGAAGAACTTTCAAAGGTTTATCGCGTGGTGAAGCGAGAGCTGCCTGAAGGCCCTGCAGAGGTTCTCATAGTTCTCGATTCGGTAACGGGACAGAACAGTTTTATTCAGGCGGAAACCTTCAGCAATGCCATGCCGATCACAGGAGTTATACTCACTAAATATGATAATACGTCCAAGGGCGGGATCATCCTTGCAATAGCAGAGAAACTGAAATTGCCTATACGCTACGTAGGGGTTGGCGAGGGCGTAGATGACCTTCAGCTTTTTGATCCCAGGACGTTTGTGGAGACACTGCTTGATGCAGGAAATACCGAATAAACAAGACCTGCTTCTGCATGACTGTGAGGGGCGGCATCCGCGGGATCCTCTCGTAAAAAAAATCCTCGCCATTCTAATTCCGCGCGGAGACGATGCAATGTTCGGAAAACTGAAAGAAATGCTGTCTGATAGCTGGGGCAAGCCTGAGCGGGAGAGCGGGCTCATACCATTTATATGGACGAATTATTACGAAGACATTGCACCGGAACTTGACAGGTGTTTTTTTTCATATCCCGGTCTTTTTCCCCTATCAAAACTCCCGGACTGGAAGCTGAAGACCTGTGAGATCGAAAGGGCAACCGGCAAGAGCAGGCGTGTCAACCTGGATCCGGGGGCTCTTGATGGAGCTAGTCTGATGCTGGCCTCTACAAAAGGACAGGCTCACAGAATATACCTCAGGAACGGGATCTTTGCCGAGGTGACGCTATGCCGTAGGAAAGGCAAATGGGAAAGGTTCTTTTATACATTCCCTGATTTTAAAAGCGGAGTTTATGACGATTGGCTGGAATGCGTCCGCGAGGACTGGAAGAGGGACCATAGCCGCACTTGAGGAGGTGCTCGGATGATACCGCGCTATGAAACAAAGGAGATAAAATCTATATGGACTGACCAGAACAAATTTCAGCGCTGGCTTGATGTTGAACTGACGGCATGTCGTGCCTGGAATGAAGCAGGAGTTATCCCTGACCAGGATTTCAGTAATATTTGTGATAAGGCCGGCTTCAGCGTAGAACGCATAAACGAGATAGAAGAAGTCACGCAGCATGACGTGATAGCGTTTGTCTCAAGCGTAGCAGAGACGGTGGGGGAATCAGGCCGTTTTATCCACCTAGGGCTTACCAGCAGTGATGTGATAGATACCGCCTCATCGCTCCTTCTTGGCGAGAGCATGTCCGTCATAATAGAAGAGCTGAAAAAACTTCACAGTACCGTAGGAGCCAAGGCATGGCAGTACCGATATACCCCATGTGCGGGAAGGACTCACGGCATCCACGCAGAACCTACCAGTTTCGGGCTCAAACTTCTCAACCATTATGCTGAAATTGGGCGAGACATAGAAAGGCTCTCTCAGTCAAAAAAAGAAATGATGGTTGGCAAGCTTTCAGGCGCTGTGGGAACCTATGCAAACTGCCCGCCTTCAATAGAGGCAAGGGTATGTGAGCTTCTTGGGCTTGACGTTGACCCGGTCTCAACACAGGTCATACAGAGGGACAGGCATGCGCGACTGGTCACCGACATTGCGATCTGCGGCGCATCGCTTGAGCGCCTTGCGCTTGAGATACGCCACCTGCAGCGTACCGAAGTCCTTGAAGCGCTTGAGCCTTTCAAAAAAGGCCAGAAGGGATCATCGGCAATGCCCCATAAGAAGAATCCGATACTCTGTGAACGGGTGTGCGGCATGGCACGCCTTCTTCGGGGATTTACCGTTCCGGCTGTCGAAGACATAGCGCTCTGGCATGAGCGTGATATAAGCCATTCGTCCGTCGAACGTGTGATGTGGCCTGATATGTTCCATCTTATCCACTACATGGCGAAGGTCATGGACAGAGTTGTCAGCGGTCTCGCAGTTGACGACAAAAAAATGATAGAGAATATTGAGATCACTAAGGGGCTCCTTTTTTCTGGAAGGGTGTTGCTCGCCCTTGTAGAGAGAGAGGGCCTCAGCAGAGAAGATGCCTACGCTATAACTCAGAGCAATGCGATGCGATGCTGGAATGAAAAGATCCCGCTGCTTACGCTCCTTAAATCCGACGGAAGAATAAAAAATATGACGGCAAAAGAACTGGAATCTTTGTTTGATGTAGGCTATTATTTAAAGCATATAGAAGAGATATTCAAAAGATTCCCTGAAATAGGCAATTGACATAGTCTGAAGACCAATAATTTAATTCGGAGGGGTTGCAAATGGCTGTACCAGACAGAAACATGGCGCTTGAAATGGTTCGTGCTACGGAAGCTGCGGCGATGTCCGCCGGGCGATGGATGGGACGGGGCGACAAGAACGGCGTGGATGGAGCTGCTGTAAATGCTATGCGCTTCATGCTAAACAACGTTCACATGGATGGCAAGGTCGTTATCGGAGAAGGCGAGAAAGACGAGGCGCCTATGCTATTCAACGGTGAGAAACTTGGAGACGGCTGCGATCCTCAGGTCGATATAGCTGTCGATCCTATTGACGGAACACGCCTTACGGCACAGGGACTTCCAAACGCAGTCAGCGTAGTCGCTTTTGCAGATCGAGGTACGATGTATAATCCCCAGCATATTTTTTACATGAACAAAATCGCTACCGGTCCGTTTGCCGCTCATGTTATCAACATCGAAGCGACCCCGACAGATAACATCAGAGCAGTTGCAAAAGCGCTCAGAAAATCTGTCGAGGACGTAACAGTAATAATACTGGACAGGCCACGCCACGAAGAACTTATCAAAGAAATACGCGAGATCCACGCTCGTATCCGCCTGATCCCGGATGGCGACATCGCCGGCGCGCTTTCAACGTGCAAGCCTCTTTCCGGTATCGACCTTCTTATGGGTATCGGCGGTTCGCCGGAAGCAGTAATAACGGCTTGCGCGGTGAAATGTGTCGGCGGTAATATGCAGTGCAAACTATGGCCCCGCAACGACGAGGAGCGTGAGAAATGCAAGGAGAAGGGGATGGATGTCAACAAAGTACTGTACCTTAACGACCTTGTCTCATCAAACAACGTGTTCTTTGCGGCGACTGGCGTTACTGACGGAGACTGGCTCAAGGGTGTCCGTTACGATGGAGAAGCTGTGTATACTTCATCCTTGGTAATGCGCGCTAAGAGCGGCACAATACGCTATATAGACGCAATACACAATATCCAGAAACTGGATGAGATCAGCGGTATCAAATACGGAGCAGCCTCTTCCTCGGTATCGTTCCTCTAAATTATAATTATCGTTTGCATATAACAGATAAGTTTCGAAGCCGGCAAGGGAATAATAAAAAATCCTGAAACCGGCTTTTTTAAAAACAGTTTTAAGCTTAAATACTCAAACCTCGATTGGGGCTGCAGTTGGATCATTTTTTGGAGCAGTCAAGTTTTACTGTGAACATGTGGATGACGGTGGCGGAGGCCAGGACTTTGATCCTGCTTTAAACAGACTGCAGCTGCTTTTTCCAGCGAGTTCCCTGCGGAGTATCTTCAATGATGATCCCGCGAGACGCAAGCTGATCCCTTATCTCATCCGAACGTGCAAAGTTCTTGGCCTTTCTTGCCTCGTTACGTTCTAAAATAAGAACCTCTATCTCGGATTCTTCCATACTGTTCTTTTCTTCGGCAGGGAAGAATCCGAGTATGTTGTCAGCCATGTTCAGAAAACCAAGGGCGGCCCTCAGTCCGGACATATCGGCATCGTCATGCTCCGTAAGGTGGACATTTACTGCTCTGACTGCATCAAAAACGGAACCGAGCGCCCCAGCCGTGTTAAAATCGTCGTCCATCGCCTCTTTAAAGCCATCAGATGCTTTTTTAACAGCAGCGGTAAGTTCCTCGTCCTTTTCTCCATGCTTACGGTTTGCAAGAGCGAACTTGAGGTCGGAACAGGAGTTGCTGAGCCTTTCAAGTGCACTCTGGGCCTGGTCAAGCCCCTCTTTGGAAAAGTTGATGGGCGAGCGGTAGTGTGCGCTGATAAGGAAATAACGCAGCACAAGCGGATTGAACATCTTGCGTATATCCCGCACAGTCTTAAAGTTGCCGAGAGATTTGGACATCTTCTCCCTGTCTATCATCAGATATGCGTTATGGAGCCAGTATTTGACGAACTGGCAGCCGAAGGCACACTCCGACTGAGCAATTTCATTCTCGTGATGGGGGAAGATAAGATCGCTTCCGCCGCCGTGTATGTCAATAGTATCTCCCAGATATTTAGTGGACATAGCACTGCATTCGATGTGCCATCCCGGACGGCCGCGACCCCAAGGGCTCTCCCAGAAAGGTTCTCCTGGTTTGCATGCTTTCCACAGCGCAAAGTCAAGCGGGTTTTTCTTTCTCTCGTCAACTTCTATGCGCGCACCTGACTGAAGCTCGTCGACGCTCTGTTTGGAGAGTTTGCCGTAATCCGGAAAACTCTCCACATCAAAGTAGACATCACCGTCAACCTCATAGGCGTGACCTTTCTCAACAAGTATACCGACTATCTTTATGATCTCATCTATTTCATGGGTGGCACGCGGGTTTACCGTCGCACGTTTGATTCCAAGGGCGTCGGCGTCCTCGTAATAGGCGGCGATGAATTTTTCAGCTAGTTCCGATACGGTTATGCCCATCTCGTTCGCTCGTTTGATCATCTTGTCGTCGATATCCGTGAAATTTTGAACATATTTTACTTCATATCCGCAGCTTTCAAGGTAGCGTCTGAAGACATCGAACAGCACAAACGGGCGTGCGTTGCCGATGTGAAAATAGTCATACACTGTGGGCCCGCATACATAGAACCTTACCTTGCCTTTTTCCACAGTATCAAAAGCCTCTTTTTTTCTCGTAAGATCGTTATAAACTACAAGAGCCATTGAATGGCACCTCCTGAATGCTTATTGGGACATACTGTGCTATCCTATACCAAGATATGCGCTTGGGCAATCGCAGAAAGGATAATTTTTTTGACAAAAGAAGAATTATTGCGCCACGTAAGATCTTTTCCTGATAAACCGGGAGTCTATCTGATGCATGGTTCAGATGGAATGATTATTTACGTGGGCAAGGCAAAATCATTGAAAAGACGTGTCTCCTCTTACTTCAGGCATGCCGATAAATTTGCCTCTCCAAGGCTCAGGAAACTTGTAGGATCTATCTGTGATATCTCAACTATACGTACGGAGACCGAAATTGAAGCGCTTATTCTGGAAAACAGGCTGATAAAGCTCTATCAGCCATTTTTCAATGTGGACCTTAAAATGAACGAAAGGTACGCCTATATCAAGATCACTTCCGAAAAATTCCCGACAATAGCTGTAACAAGATATAAGCAGGATGACGGATCTGTCTATATCGGTCCATATGTCAGGGTCGCAGAAGTACGCGAACTGCTCAGACTTATTGAGCGCTATCTGCCGCTGCGGTCCTGTTCTTCCGATATCGACGCGCAGGACAGAGACAGGCCGTGCATGAGGTATTCACTGGGTCGCTGCCTTGCTCCGTGTGCCGGTCTGTGTACTGAGAATGAATACAGGGACCGTGTCGCAGATGTAATGATGCTGCTGCAGGGCCACGGGGCCGAGCTTGTTGAAAGGCTCAGAAAGAGGATGGACAAAGCCGCTCAAAGCCTTGCCTTTGAAGAAGCCGCGCGTTTACGGGACACGATCCGCGCTATATGGAGAGTAAGCCGTCAGCGCCATACGATGCCTGATATTCCGACCGGCAAAGAAAACTTTTTGGAGACCCTCAACGCTCTGCAGAAGGCATTTAAACTGCCCATGCTGCCGTGGCGGATAGACGGGTTCGACATATCGCACACGGCAGGAAACGAAACAGTCGGTGTGGTGGTGGTTTTTGAACAGGGCTATCCAAACACATCTCTTTACCGGCGTTTCAACATCAGGACAGTTGACGGCATAGATGATTTTCGTTCGATGAAAGAGACGCTCAAGAGACGCTACAAACGCTGCATAGACGGCGAAGAACCCATGCCGCAGCTTATTCTTATAGACGGAGGTGCTGTCCAACTTGAATTTGCGCTGTCTGCGCTTCAGGAATTGGATCTGACAAATATCCCGATAATATCGCTTGCTAAAGAGTTTGAAGAAATATATATTGTCGGAGAAAGCAAGCCTCTAAGGCTTGAACATACAGATCCGGTACTTTGCCTGCTGCAGAGTGTTCGCGATGAGGCGCACCGCTATGCAATAACTTCGCACAGGGCGGCAAGGGGTAAGAATTTCCGCAGAAGCAGGCTGGAAGACGTTCCAGGCATAGGAAAGGCAAAGGCCGCACAGCTCATCACAAAATTCGGCAGCACTAAGGCGATACGTGATGTCCGGGAAGAGGAGCTTGCGTCGACGCCTGGCATAGGACCTGTTCTTGCAAGAAGAATAATAGAGCATCTGTCAGATGATACGGATAAAAACAGCCACTGAAAGGCAGGCAGATGACAAAGAAGGTGATCGTGCGGTGAAACAAGCTGAACAAAGACGCATAGACGAACATTATATGAGGATCGCGCTGAGCCTGGCAATGCGCGGCACAGGATCGGCCAGCCCCAACCCCAGGGTAGGTGCTGTCATAGTGAGAGACGGAGAAATTATAGGAAGCGGATGGCACAGGCACTGCGGAGGTCCTCATGCAGAGGTCGCAGCTGTGGATGACGCAGGCGGAGATGTCCGCGGTGCGACTGTTTACGTAAACCTGGAACCATGCTGTCACTATGGTAAGACACCTCCTTGCGCGCAGATGCTTATAGAGCATGGCGTTTCCAGAGTTGTCGCAGGGATCACGGATCCCAACCCTGTCGTTAACTGCGGAGGGGTCACACTTCTGGATAAAGCGGGGATAGAGGTAACAACGGGTGTACTTGAAGACCAATGCCGATGGATCAACAGAGGTTTTATCCGCAGGATGACGGTCGGGCGTCCGTGGGTTATGGTCAAGTCCGCGTCGTCTCTTGATGGGGACATCGCGCTGGAAGACGGTTCCAGCAAGTGGGTCACAGGGCCGGAGTCCAGGGAAAAGGTGCATATGCTAAGGGCTGAGAGCGATGCATTACTTACAGGCATCGGAACGATACTTGCGGACGATCCCGAGCTCTCTGTCCGAAACGCTCCAGGCAGGACACCGCTAAGAGTGGTGCTGGACAGCATGCTAAGGACACCGCCGGATGCAAGGATATTGGAATCGGGCAACACTTTGTTTTTTGCCGGCCCTGAAGCGCCGGAAGAAAGGCTCTATTTCTTTCGAGGCAAAGGTGCGGAGGTAGAAATAATAGATACCGCACGAGACAGACAAATTGAACAAATTTTACTGAAATTATGTGAAAAAGGGGTAAACTATCTTATGGTTGAGGCCGGAGCGAAGGTTACAAGTGCTTTTTTTGCTTCCGGCTCAGTTGACGAGTTCTCCCTTTTCATCGCACCAAAACTTATGGGCAACGGCATACATTATACCGAACAGCTTGAATTTGCATTTATGGAAAACTCAATAAGCCTTAAGAATATACAATATTCCCACTGTGGGGACGATCTTTGGATAAAGGGGGTGCTTGCATGTTCACCGGACTTATAGAAACAGTAGGTACAATTGCAGCCGTACAGCAGAAGGGCGATGTGTGGCAGCTGGATATATCTGCGCCGGAAATTGCCGCAGAGCTTCATCTCGGTGATTCAGTCTCGGTTTCCGGTGCTTGCAATACAGTTGTGCGCTATGATGCACAGGGCTTCAGCGTTGAGATGATGGAGGAGACGCGCAATAGAACAAAATTGGGTCGTCTTAAAAGAGGCTCGCATGTCAACCTTGAGCGCGCCATGCGTTTTGATTCACGCCTTGGCGGGCATCTGGTCGCTGGACATGTGGATGGGACCGCACAAATAGTAAGGATAGAGGCGGAGCAGAACACAAGAAAATATTTCTTCGCCGCATCGCCTGAGATTCTCTCCGGCATAGTTCCAAAGGGTTCTGTTGCGATCGACGGGATAAGCCTGACTGTTATCCACGTGGACGAAAGTACATTTTCAGCCGGGATAATTCCCACCACACTTACAAATACGACGCTTCCTGAGCTCAAGACCGGCGATGACGTCAATATTGAGACAGACATGATAGGTAAATTCGTCAAAAGCTTCCTTGACGCAAGATTTTCAGACAAAGATGGCAATGCAGAGGTGAAAAATTCTCTTACATGGGATAAACTTGTCCAATACGGTTGGGCATAGGGGGGCTGTTTGAAGATGTTTAATACGATAGAGGAAGCAATTGCCGACATAAAGCAGGGGAAAATGGTTATCGTAGTGGACGACGAGAGCCGCGAAAATGAAGGCGACCTTGTAATGGCGGCGGACTGCTGCCGAACAGAAGACCTGAATTTTATGCTCATTAACGCACGCGGACTGGTATGTGTGCCTATCGGGATAGAGCAGGCTAAACGCCTTAATCTTACGCCGATGGTTGACAACAGCACCGATTTGCTTGGGACAGCATTTACAGTCTCAGTAGACTATTCAGAAGGAACGACAGGCATCTCTGCGGCAGAGAGGGCAGCAACTGCCCGAGCACTGGCAAATCCCCTTTCGCGGCCCGAGGACTTCCGAAAACCGGGGCATATATTTCCGCTTGTGGCGCGCCATGGCGGTGTTCTTAAAAGGGCGGGGCATACAGAAGCAGCAGTGGACCTGTCACGTTTAGCGGGTTTTAACGAAGGCGGCGTTATATGCGAAATAATGAATGACGACGGCAGCATGTCGCGTCTTCCGCAGCTCATGAAGTTCTCCGAGGAACATGGACTTAAAATAATCTCCGTAGAAGATCTTATCAGATACCGTGTAATTCGTGAAAAGTTTGTACGTAAAGAGGCCGTCGTACATCTTCCGACAATGTGGGGCGATTTTATGTGCCATGCATATACCAGTCCATACGGAGATAACCCTGGGGCACTCCATCTTGCGCTGGTCAAAGGAGAAGTTGCAGGGATCGACGATGTGCTTGTCCGCGTACATTCCGAATGTTTCACAGGAGACCTGCTTGGTTCGCTTCGCTGTGACTGCGGGCCCCAGCTGCATAAAGCCATGCAGATGATAGAAAATGCCGGGCGCGGTGTTCTTCTCTATATGAGACAGGAAGGGCGCGGGATCGGCCTGCTGGCTAAGCTTAAGGCTTACGAACTCCAGGAAAAGGGAATGGACACAGTCGAGGCAAACACAGCTCTTGGTTTTGCCCCGGATCTCAGGGATTACGGTGTAGGCGCACAGATACTTGTAGACCTCGGGCTGAAACGGTTTAAGCTTATGACCAACAACCCGGTAAAAATTGCCGGGCTTGCCGGCTATGGACTTGAAATATCTGAGAGGGTACCGATCGAGATCCCGCCCAATAAATACAATGAGAAATATCTCAACACGAAGATATGTAAGATGGGGCACTATCTGCACACATCAGACCCTTTGTACAGAGACTGCAAGGAGTGCAATAAATAGACGCAAAAACAGCAGCGATCATTGTTACTTGACGGATTTTCAGATAAAACATATAAGGATCGGCCGCAAATAAAAATATTTTACAATCATTCGGAGAGGGAGATGTTTTATGAGAGTTTTCCAGGGAAATATGATAGGGAGCGGACTTCGCTTTGCGATAATAGCGTCAAGGTTTAATGAGCTCATCACTTCAAAGCTTATCGACGGGGCTAAAGATGCTCTTACACGGCATGACGTACGCCATCAGGACATCGATATTTACTGGACGCCAGGAGCATGGGAACAGCCTGTGGTTGCCAAGGAAATAGCGCTTGGCGGAAAATACGATGCAATTATTGCGCTTGGAGCCGTCATACGCGGTGACACTACGCACCATGAGTACGTAGCCGGCGAAGCGGCAAAAGGTCTGGCTTATGTCGGGCTCGACCAGCGTGTCCCGGTCTCGTTCGGAATACTTACATGCGACAACCTTGAGCAGGCTCTGATGCGTTCGGGCAGCAAGGCCGGCAATAAAGGCGCTGACGCGGCTCTTGCCGCTTTGGAAACAGCTAATCTCCTCAGGGAGCTACGCAGCAGCGACAGAGAAGGCAGTGAAGCATAATGCTTGATATCAAATGGATAAGGGAGCACTGCGACGAACTTGCTGTAATGCTCGCCGACAGAAACAATTCTTTTCCGCTGGACCGCTTTATGGAGCTTGACGCACTTCGCAGAGATACCCTTCTTGAGGTCGAAGCACTGAAAGAAAAGCGCAATGCCGGAGCAAAACAGGTTGGCGCACTTAAGAGATCAGGACAGGATCCCCAATCTCTTATGGAAGAGATGCGCGAAATCGGAGAGAAGGTAAAGGAGCTTGACGAGAAGGTAAATGCAATACAGGCTGAACTCGATGATCTTGCCCTGCGCATACCTAACCGTCCCCACGGATCCGTTCCTGTCGGCAAAGATGAGAACGACAACGTAGAGATCAGAAGATGGGGGATCCCCAGAGAATTCACATTTGAACCCAAACCGCATTGGGACCTTGGCGAATCCCTTGGCATAATGGATTTTGAAAGAGGGGTAAAACTTGCGGAGAGCCGCTTTACTGTCCTTAAAGCCGAAGGAGCAAGGCTGGAACGCGGCCTTATGAATTTTATGCTTGATCTCCACACAACACAGCATGGGTTTCTGGAAGTAGCCCCCCCCATCCTTGTAAACTCAAACACTATGAGCGGTACCGGACAGCTCCCTAAATTTGCCGAAGACCTCTATCGCTGTGACAACGATGATCTATGGCTTATTCCGACAGCAGAGGTACCGCTTACTAACCTTCACTCCGGTGAAATTCTGAACGAATGCGATCTGCCGAAATATTACTGTGCTTATACGCCATGTTTCCGCCGTGAGGCCGGAAGCTACGGAAGAGATATGAAGGGCATGCTGCGCCAGCATCAGTTTGACAAGGTCGAAATGGTAAAACTGAGCGTCCCTGAAAAAAGCTATGAGGAGCTTGAGCACCTTACAAACTGCGCAGAGAGAGTCCTTCAGTTGCTTGAGATCCCATATCGTGTCATCTGCCTGTGCACGGGCGATATGGGATTCTCCGCCAGCAAGACATACGATATCGAAGTCTGGCTCCCCAGCCAGAACTGCTACAGGGAGATCAGTTCCTGCAGCAACTGCGAGGACTTCCAGGCACGCAGGATGAATACTAAGTATCGCCCCGCTTCAGGCGGTAAGCCTCGTTTTATCCACACACTCAATGGTTCGGGCATCGCAATAGGCCGCTGTCTTATCGCAGTTATGGAAAACTTCCAGAATGAGGATGGATCTGTAACTATACCGTCGGCTCTGCGTCCTTATGTGGGTGGGATGGAAAAAGTCGGTTAAACGCGCTTAATACCATTTACCTTGTGTTACTCCAGATATATAGTGAACTTGCTTATCCGGTGTTTCCTTAAAAACACTTGCGGGGTCCCTGACGGTTAATTGAAATGCAGTACCTAAGGTCCCGCAGAGTGTTTTGTGTTGCAGAAGAAAAGCAGAACTGACCATAAAAAATTCACCAGGCGGGTGGAGGTTAAGCTTTATATGTTTAACAATACTAATGCAATGACAGTATTAATCGTACTTTTCATTGCCGCCCTCTGCGTCTTCATACAGAAATTCTTTAAAAAATACCTTGAAAGCGACCAGTATTACTACCTCAAGGACATAACTCTGGTTGCCGCTTGGGCGCTGTTCGGCATATGGGCCCCCGACGGCCCGTTGCGTGTGACGATAGCGGCCGGTGTCGTAGCTGCATGCATAGGTTTCTGTCAGAAGGTGACAAAAGGAAGAAATCTCCGATTTTTATATTTTCTCGTAGGGCTCGGTTTTTCATTATTCGGCCCGCGCATCGCCTTTATAGAGTTTTCTCATAGTGAATATTATTATCTCTCTTATTTTGCATCTCTTACTATAAGTACACTATGGATGGGAATATTCCCGATTTTTTTTCAAGAGATCGATGAAGTTCCAGGTATGTGCGGACTTCTTCTGGCAATCAGCTGGACTCTTGTATCCGCAGTGATACTCTCTTCTTCTCAGAATCTACGCGAAGCATCCCAGATATGCATAACAGGAATGATATTCCTGCTTGTCTTATGGAGCAGGCATATCCATGCTTACCGCAGACTTACAGAACCCCTTACGGCATTATGGGGGACGCTATTTGCAGGAGTATCGATCCTCGGAATAAGTAAGGGGATCCCATTTTATACCCTGGCACTCCTCTCCATTGGCCTTTTTGCCCTGCCGCTTGCTGAAACCCTGCTGAGCGTAATAAGCGCTGCATTATCACCCAAACCCACGGGAAATCTTATAATTTACAGAAAATTGATCGCCCGGGGTATGGATCACGCAAGCGCGATACATACGGTAGTCATGATCTGCGCGATAACCGGCTGTCTGGCTGCTTGTTTCCAGATAGGGGCTGATGGTTTCTTTTCTCTCATCACAGCAGCTGCCGTAATATTTGCAGTAACAGGTATCTTCTTCAGGGTCAAATTTGCCTCTGTTGGGAACAAAGGCTTCAGCAGGCGGCCCGGGCTTTGGGGCATAAGGGTAGACAATATATCCCTGAATTACGCGATATCACAAGTGCAGCACTGGATCACCTCGGAAAACACACCACATATAATAGTAACACCAGATGCTCTCGCGGCGTTGAGGAGCAGAAGTGACAGACGATACAGGAAGATAGTGCGTGAAGCAGGTCTTGTCCTGCCGGACGGCACAGGCCTTATCATGGCATTGCGCATTATAGGCAGCCCCATACAGGAGCGGATCCCGGGAGTTGAATTCACAGAACATCTTTGCAAACGTGCGGCCTATGAAGGCTGGAGTGTCTGGTTGCTTGGGGGAGGACCGGGGGTTTCGAAAATAGCGGGAGATGTGCTGGCTGCAAAATATCCGGGACTGGTGATCGCAGGAACCAACGATGGATTTTTTAAGGCTGATGAAACAGGGGATATATGTGCTGAGATCGCAGCAAGCGGGGCAAAAATACTATTTGTGGGACTCGGTGTGCCAAAGCAGGAATACTGGCTCGAAGATAATCTCGCAGCCACAGGTGCCATTGTCGGAATGGGAATAGGCGGCAGCATGGATGTCCTTTCGGGCAGACTTTCGCGTGCGCCGAAGATATGGCAGAAACTTGGGCTGGAGTGGTTATACAGGACTATTCAGGAGCCGTGGCGCTGGCGGCGTATCATGAAGTTGCCGATATTTGTTTTTTACATATTTCTTACGGTCATGCATATTGATTGGTATAAAGAAGATGGACCCGATGTCAGTTATACAAATGAAAGACCTTAGCCAGAAAAAAACCGGGTAGGATCTATTAAGGAATCGTCTGCTAATATACCGGCAATAGTCAGATACGCGGAGGAGATCCCGATGCTTTGCGTAGATGGTTGTTTATTGCATACTTGAACTTACAGGGAAATTGAATAAGTATTTTCCTCTGGCAATATCATCAATATAGTTGTATATTCACTGTTTATTAAATAATCGATATTCTGTCGAAAGGATGTTTTTTTGCAATGAATATGGATAAAATACTGAAACAGGCACAGAAAATGCAGGCACAAATGGCTCTGGCTCAGGAAGAATTAGGTAAAAATATAGTTGAAGGCACAGCCGGCGGCGGCATGGTCAAGGCAAAAGTAAATGGTCATGGTGAGGTTCTGTCTATCTCTATCTCTCCTGAAGTAGTACGACCAGATGATGTGGAGATGCTGGAAGATCTCGTTTTAAGCGCGGTAAAGGATGCCATAGGAAAGAGCAAGGAAATGGCAGACAAGGCCATGAGCTCTGTAACCGGCGGAATGGGCGGCTTTCCCGGACTGAAATAGGGAAAATCAAACTCCGGTGACACTTCCAAGTTCGGTACAGAAACTTATAAAATTATGGAGCAAACTGCCAGGCGTCGGGGAAAAGACAGCGAGACGCATGGTATTTTTCCTTTTAAGACAGGATCCCTCTTGGGTGAAGGATTTTTCATGCGCCGTAGCACAGCTGACAGAGGAGGTCCACCATTGCTCCGAGTGCGGCAACATAACGGACATGGAACCATGCTCTATATGCCGTGATTTGATGAGAAACAGAAAAATCATATGTGTTGTGGAAAGCGATGAAGATTGTGTGGCTTTAGAACAGGCAGGGATATTTAACGGGCTTTATCATGTGCTCGGCGGGAGGGTATCTCCTCTTGACGATCAGGAGATACCGAAGGCAAGCATAGAACGACTGAGAGCTAGGATCTCTGAGCTTGGCATAGAAGAGCTGATCCTTGCCACAGCTCCGAGAATAGAGGGAGATCTTACTGCATTTGCCATACAGGAGGCTGTATGCGGACTGCCCGTGAAAATCACGCGGCTCTCTTACGGCCTTCCGGTCGGGGGCAGTATAGGTTTTGCCGATCGGGTAACGCTCCATATGGCTCTTGAATCCAGAAAAGAAATGTAATTTATTGAGAGATTTTTCACTGTTTGTAAAAAGCAATAGAAATTAAAATTAAGAAAGGAGAATGTGTAATGTCTGAATCAGGACTTTCCATCGTCATGAGAAGATTGGTACGCGCAGTTATGGTTTTTATCTGCGGGGCTGCCGGTTATCAGATATCGAATCTAGTCCTTGATTATAACTGGTGGCCGTCGATCACACTGCTTCACCCTATCGGTACGACTATTTTTATCATACTGCTGTCAGCATGCCTCGGCTTTATTCTTGCACCTTTGTTCTGGTTAGGTCTCTCTAAGTTCAGTCAATTTATAGAATCTAGATTACAGAACACAAGCGTGCCTGATCTGATAGTCAGTCTGGTCGGGCTTGTTATGGGGCTGCTTCTGGCAAACCTTATCGCTATGCCTATGTCAAGGCTTCCGGGCGGAGTAGGGGTCTATATAGCAGTCCTGCTGAACATAGCCCTTGCTTATCTTGGGCTGCGTGTTTTTGCAAAGCGCAGGGACGACATATGGAACGTTATCACAAATATTGGTGATATCAGGCTGAAACTTCCAAAGCGCAAAAAGAAAATAGGCAACGGTGAGAATGTAAGAGAAGAAGAGGTCAGCACATCTGCAGAATATTATTTTTCAGTTCCCAAAATACTTGACACAAGTTCGATCATTGACGGAAGGATACTGGATGTTGCACAGACGGGGTTCCTGGAGGGCACTATAGTGCTCCCGAGATTTATTCTTGCGGAACTGCAGGGAGTCGCCGACTCTACAGATTCTCTGCGCCGCACGCGTGGGAGGCGGGGCCTGTCTGTAGTTACAGAGCTTCAAAAAATCGGGGCTCTCAACATCGAAATCCCAGAAATTACGCTTAAGGATCTGGAAAGAGACAAGGTCGATGAGGCGCTTGTCGTTCTGGCAAGGCGACTCGGAGGCAAGGTCATAACTACCGACTATAACCTGAACCAAGTCGCGCAGATCGAGGGTGTCTCGGTACTTAACGTAAACGACCTTGCAAACTCGCTTAAACCTATGCTTCTGCCCGGAGAAGATGTCGAAATCGACATTATCAGGATCGGCAAAGAAAACCATCAGGGCATAGGCTATCTCGACGACGGGACAATGCTGGTAGTCGAGGATGGCTATAAACACATAGGCGAGAGGGTAAAAGTAACAGTGACATCAATGCTCCAGACTTCCGCGGGAAGAATGGTATTCGGCCGCATCAGCGCTTAGGATCATGCAGAAAAACACATGGTCGTTCATTATAGTTGCCGGCGGATCAGGAAGCCGCATCGGGGGCATACCAAAACAGTTCAGGGAACTTAACGGCATCCCCTTATGGAGATGGTCCGCTGAAACAGCAGAAAAACTTTGGGCTGCAGGGGAAATAAAAGAGCTTGTCCTTGTGCTTCCGCCCACAAATTTTAAAAATGTTGAGTCTGAAGATGATCTCAGGATCCCTCTGAAGATCACAGCCGGAGGAGATACACGATCAGACTCGGTAATGAATGGATTAAAGATATGCAGCGGGTCACACGTGCTGGTCCACGATGCGGCCCGCCCTTTTATAACCGCCGGACTATGCCGCAGGCTCATAAAGAAAACTGAAGAATGCGGCTCTGGCGTACCGTTGCTTGCCTCCTCAGATTCATTGAAAAAAATCTCCGGCGGTAAAATCACATGTGTTGACAGGAAAGAATATTTTCGCACACAGACCCCGCAGGCATTTGAAAAAAAATCGCTCATCTCCGCGATAGAACAGTACGGGTCTAAGGGAAAGGACGAGGCTGAGGCATGGTTAGCTGCCGGACGTGAACTTGGCGTCGTAGACGGAATTGAGTCAAACTTCAAAATTACGACCTCTTTTGACCTGGCAATAGCCTATGCTCTTGCTGAAGGAAACATAGAGCGCCGCACCGGACATGGTTTTGACGTCCATAAACTTATCCCCGGACGCAGGCTGATACTTGCCGGCATGGAGATCAGCGACTCCGTTATAGGACTGCTTGGCCATTCTGACGCTGACATTATTACGCACACAGTGATGGATGCCATTTTGGGAGCAGCGGGTGAGCCCGATATTGGGACCCTATTCCCCGCATCTGATGTAAAATGGAAGGATGCTGCAAGCACAGGAATGCTCGACTCTGTTGTACAAAGAATAAGAGCTTCGGGATGGAAGATCGAATGGGTCGACATAACTCTAGAAGCTCAGACACCAAGGTTGGGCGACATGGTTCCGATGTTTATCGCAAGCCTTGCGCCTTACCTCAGCGAGAGTGACGGTGAGCGCAATTTGAACATAAAGATCAAATCAGGAGAGGGATGCGGCAGCGTTGGACGCTCTGAGTGCATGATCTGCCATGGAGTGGCTACTCTTTCGAGGAGAAAGGGCAAAATCGCGCTTAATGCATAAATAATCATAAAAAAATTAACCGGCGGAGGCATTTTAAAAATGGCAAAAAAACAGTCTGTAAACAAATTTGTAAGCTACCAGGGATTCACTTTTGACGACGTACTTCTGGTGCCAGGGTATAGTGAAGTAGTACCGTCCGCGGTCGATGTCTCTACAACCTTGACTCCGCAGATCTCACTCAATGTGCCGATCTGCAGCGCTGCAATGGATACAGTCACAGAGGGCCGCCTTGCCATTGCCCTTGCGCGTGAGGGCGGAATAGGGATACTGCACAGAAATCTTCCGGTCGAGCAGCAGGCAATAGAGGTAGACAAGGTAAAGCGCTCCGAATCAGGAGTGATTGTAGACCCGTTTTTTCGTCATCCGGAAGATATGGTACGAGAGGCTGTCGCACTTATGGAACATTATCACATATCCGGTGTGCCTGTTGTGAATGAAAATATGCGTCTTGTCGGAATCATCACGAACAGAGACCTCCGCTTTGTCACGAACCTTGACCAGCCTATATCAAACGTGATGACAAAGGATAACCTCATAACTGCGCCGGTAGGCACGACACTTGACGATGCCAAGAATATACTTATGGGGACAAAGGTAGAAAAACTGCCCATAGTAGACAAAGACGGAAAATTGAAAGGACTCATAACAATCAAGGACATCCTCAAAGCGAAGGCATTCCCTAACGCCACGAAGGACTCCCGCGGGCGGCTCCGTGCCGGAGCTGCAATAGGAGTAGGCTCTGACGCCCTTGAGAGGGCGGACGCCCTTGTAAAGGCCGGAGTAGACACAATAGTAGTCGACACAGCGCATGGCCATTCAAAAATGGTGCTTGATATGGTCAGAAGACTCCATGCACTTTATCCTGACCTGCCGCTGGTTGGCGGCAATATTGCTACTGCAGAGGCAGCAGAGGCTCTTATAGACGCGGGGGCTGATGCGGTTAAGGTCGGCATAGGCCCAGGCTCAATATGCACCACAAGGATAGTGGCCGGGATAGGCGTACCACAGGTGGCAGCTGTCATGAATGTATCCGAGGCCGCACACAGACTTGGTAAGACAGTGATAGCAGACGGAGGGATCAGATATTCCGGTGACATTGTCAAAGCTCTGGCAGCAGGAGCTGATGTTGTAATGATAGGTTCTCTCTTCGCCGGCACCGAAGAAAGCCCCGGTGAAGCAGTCATATACAGAGGCCGCTCCTTCAAGAGCTACCGCGGCATGGGCTCCCTTGGCGCCATGAAAGAGGGCTGCAGCAAAGATCGTTACTTCCAGGAGGGTACATCCGAGGATAAGCTTGTCCCTGAAGGTATAGAGGGTATGGTACCGCATAAGGGTTCTCTCTCAGGCGTTATTTACCAGATGGTTGGCGGTGTGCGTTCTGGAATGGGATACGTCGGTGCTGCAAACATCAAAATGCTTCATGAGGAAGCCAAATTTGTGCAGGTAACCGCGGCATCTATGAAAGAAAGCCATCCGCACGATGTCGTGATCACGAAGGAAGCTCCTAATTATTGGGCAGAATAACGAAACCTATCTGAGCAGTATTGACATGAGGAATGATAGATAGTAGAATCTTTGCTCGTTGGGCGATTAGTTCAGAGGTAGAACGCTTCCTTGACACGGAAGAGGTCAGAAGTTCAATTCTTCTATCGCCCACCATATTCGTAAACCACGGACGGGCTTCGGCTCGTCCTTTTTCATGTATTTTTTCCAAAGCGGGCAAAAAATGAACCAAACGAAAACTCACATTATCACCGGATAAATGACACTCCCGACGAAAAGGCCCGGGCAGACCAAGGATCAAGCATGCAGTTCGCATGGACTTCAGAAGCGCATAAAAGGCAATGACAGAAAGGGGGACCCATGCGGCTACACGAAAAAGACCGTAAATGCTGTACTCAGGAACCTCGGGTTAACGGATTTACTGGATGAAGATGTCCAAGTGGGTTACAGCAGATGACGAACAGTGTATTGAGTAGTAGGGGACCAGGTGCCCCCCGCTTTGTCATACGTGCCGTAGCAATTCTGAGAAGACGCAGAGTAACAACTATAGTCAAACTTCTGGCGAGTCGTTAATATGCGGGACCCCGTACGTGTTTTCCATAATCATCAGAACTGATTTACAGGCATCATCAAATGAAATATTTTTTACGTAATTGAATCTCCCTCGGTATTGCTCCCAAAAGTCCCGCATCCTTGGACTTGCCTGTATATCTTGAATTATTTGCCTATACTCGGGTAAAATCTGCAGGCTGCCTCTTTTTCGGGCAGTTTCAAGCAATGCCTGTTTTAAGACTGTTAAATCCAGCTGTTGGCCGTAGAGAGCAGTAAGAATGTAAATGTCATAAAAATCCCTCGGTCTGGTGTTCGCTATATTGCGGTACAATACAGTTTCAATCTTCTCCGCAAGTACCGTTTCCAGGTTATACGTCATGACCGAAATACTGCGGTCGTCAAAAAGGAGCCGCAAAGAACGTTTCACTTCGCGGGGAGTAATTTTATCGCCTGTTGTCACATCCACGGTTAATGGCACTGCAAGGGGGTGGTAGTTTGCTTCCAGCGCTACACGCAGTCCGGGATAATCGTCTCCCTCACGAATTTCAGTCGTCCGCAGTACATTGAAGGTAATATTGTCTTCTACCTTGATAGCGCAGATTTCCTTGAATATCCTGTCGATAGACTCGTGTGTTAAGTCCAGCCCCTTTATTGTGGTATCCAAGTCCATTGTCGTACGCGTATTCAGGCCCACGATGGCGGCTATTAGAAATCCGCCTTTGAGAATAAAGTTCTTCCTGTAGGGAGAGAGGGAGATACGTTCCAGAAGCCGTTCCATCATATAGTTCTGCATAACAAGCTGACTTGAAATATTATTTTCTTCCGCTTTTTTCTTAATAAACGTTTTCAATTGCATCGGATTTTTTGTAATCACAGCAAAACCTCCATAAATCTGAGTATCTTGGGTTTTACGCGTAACCGTTCCGCGTATTCCACGAGTTTTGCCACATCCTTTTCCCTGGAAACCGCATAGGCTTTCATTGCCTGAGTCACAAGCTGAATATCATAGGCGTTTTTACCTTTAACGATGTCGCATAGTGTTCTCTCCACGTTATAGACGCGAAGAGGATTCCCACAGGGGGAGGGTTTTTCTGTAATACCCAAATCATAAATTTCGGGTATTACGAATTTTGAATTCGCGTTAAGGCTTTTAAGTCCCACGGCGTTGTAGCCGTGGGGGAATGTCAGCGTGTAGCTCATCGGTGTGCGATCGGAAAGTCCGTGCAGATACAAAGCCGTTTCATTGGAAAAAATGCCTTTCGAAAAACGATATTGCAGGAAATACATTTCGTCCTCCCACGTTTCAGGCAGCGCGTAGATTCCTCTCGCCACGCGATAAACACGATTTGTCGTCACAAGCTCACCCAGCGCGCGCCGCTGAATTCCCGCTGCAGTTACCTCCGAAGCGGTAATAAAACCCTTGCCTTCTTTAAGCATTTTCAGGATCGTTTCGCAGTCGTTCATAACCGTCACCTCCTGTATGAACATTTACGCTACACACTATAGCATAATGTAGTGTAAATGTTCAACAAGCGATAATCTATTTTTGCAATTAATTCCGTCTCTGTCATGCGTATCGAATCACTGATCAGGAATCCCAGCCATTGATAATGCCGGCTGAGAACCGGTCGGCAAGGACTTGTATGACTTTTTTCTCCTCGTCTGTAAGCCATTCCGGCCTGATATATTTGGCCAGTCGTTCGTCAAGCACGTCAAATGCGTCGGCCGCTTCCAGGACCTTGCGGTTCCTGTCCCACAGAAGCAACAGCAGGTTAGGATACATAGTAAAATCGAAGCTGTCTTCGCTGATGTGTTTCATTATCTTTCTGAATTATAGCGCTCCCAAGAAATGAGACATGAAAATATGGTCTTCTCAAAAGACATACGTGAACGCATAGAGGACAAGAGCTTCATGGAACTCAATTCGAAGACCAGATGAGCATGCCGGTGGACAGAGAGTGGCACAGGAGAAAAAGCAGAAGGATAACGGATCTTACCCGCGATCCGTCATTCTGTTACAAAAGCGCCTCAGTTACAGACATTGACTGCCTTCCTACTTCCTGAGAGAAACCTTGACAGACGCCTCATAAACGAGCTTGCCTGCTGCGGATACATCGCAAACGGACAGAACATCATAATCATGGGATACACCCGGAGTGGGCAAAACATACCTGGCATGTGCGCTCGGAACAGCAGCCTGCCGGGGACGATATTCCGCAAAGTACGCCAGAATCCCCGATCTGCTCGAAGAACTGTCGTTTTCTCATTCAGATGGCTCATTTCAACATACATATGCATAAGTGGAATGGAGTGGTGAAACAATATGCATGCAGAGAGGCGATAGAAATCAAACGACAGTTGAAAGATGAAGAGACCGAGTTAAACGTCCCGCTCTCCGACATTGAGAAGATGCCTGTTGAAGCACTGAGGGATCTGGCCTTGTATGAGTCATCATGGCACCACACTTCTAGCTACTTCAACAAAACTTCTTTCTATTCTGTAGACGCAAGCGAGATCACGGAATCGTATTTAGAAAACTGGGGCACACAGGAAAAAACAGAGACAGAGCGCCGGGCCAAGGCTCAATACGCCAAATGGTCGGGAAACAGAGCAGGAAGTATCGTCAAAGGACTGACATTGAAGAATGGGGTGTTATAAAGGGTAACTGGTTTTACTCTGATAGCGGGGCTAAAAAACTTATAGAGAGTAATTGGTTTAACATTATTGAATATGAGGAAATTAAATAACTCACATTATTTGAGGAGGATGCATATTACGTTGAAATGAGCCCGCCATTCCACACTTCATGAGCCACCGTTCCGTCGTTCGCGAGCCCGCTTCCTTATGTCCTGTTTTGATTTAATGTTTTCATATTTACAAAACTGAAAACATTGGTTAAAATATCATGCAAGGAGGTGTTCCCATGAACGCAGAAATCCAAAAGCGGCAATTTATACCTCTTAAGAACCTGAAAGAGGACGGGTATTCCCTCTATAAGATAAATCAGCTTGTTTCGGCAGGGAAACTTGGCAGGGTCAACCGCAGCTACTATGAAAACATGGAATATAACGGCGAAATCAACGATTTCTATGCCGTTCCCGCCTACTCTGATGAAAAAGGCATAATCTGCCTTATGAGTGCGGCAGCATATTATGAGCTTACAACAGAAAGACCCGCGCAAATTGACGTTGCCCTCCCCCGGAGATCAAGGGTGCCGCGGTCGCCTGACTGGCCGCTGATGCGATTCTATCTTTTTTCGGATCAACGATATAAAGTCGGAGTAGAAAAAGTCAATGCGGACGGCAATCCCTTTTATATTTACGATATGGAAAAAACAGTATGCGACGTTATCTTCTATCGCAACAAGCTGGGATTTGAACCGGCTGTCGAGGTCATTAAAAAATATCTGAATAAGCGGAACCGAGACCTTAACCGACTGACGCGGTATGCCGGGATGCTCCGCCTTAAAACGACTATGAAACAATTTGTGGAGGTGCTGATATGAGCGGCGCCGCTTCGATAAAGGACAGATTAAAAAATTACGCAATAAAAAGCGGACGGATATTTCAAGATGTGCTGACCGCTTATATTTTAGAGCGTGTACTCTTTCGTATTTCAAAATCCAAGTATATGGATAATTTCACTTTAAAAGGCGGCATTCTTCTCTATGGCTTATATGAGGATGACTTTACCCGCGCCACTACCGATATCGATCTCCTTGGCGGGAATATCACCAATGACAAGGATGAACTGAAAAGTGTATTTGCGCAGATTCTTTCCATCGAGACGGATGACCCTATCCGTTTTGATATTGATGCGCTGGATGTCGACAATATTACGGAATTCAAGAAATATCACGGTGTAAAGGTTACTACAGCAGCCTATCTCGACAGAACAAGGATTCCTGTCAGCATAGATATCGGATTCGGTGATATTATCTATCCCGACAGGATTATAATGGATTATCCCACCATTCTCGACAATGACGCTCCCCATATTTTCGCATACCCCACTTATTCAATCGTAGCGGAAAAAATTGAGGCGATTGTTTCACTTGGACTGACAAACAGCCGTTATAAAGACTTTTATGATCTCTGCACTCTTTCAGAGCGTGAAGATTTTAACGGAGAAATGCTCAAGCAGGCAATAATAGAAACATTTGAAAACCGTTATACCCATTTTGAAGAAATTGCGGCATTTGAAGAAAGCTTTACGGATAATTATGAGAGGCAGCAGCGTTGGAAAGGATTTCTTCGCAGCAAAAAGGTGTTGGATAACCGTTCTTTTTCGGAGGCGGTATCAGGCACGAAGCTGTTCCTTCTTCCAGTAATAGACGCTATAAGACAGAACCTTCCTTTCAGAAATCACTGGATACATACTGAAAAACAGTGGCATAGAGCAGAGGACCCCAGGCTCGGCGGCAATAATCCGGAAGTAATCAAGATGATTCTGGAAGCAGGCGAGGAACAGGAGAAAAACATCGAAAATAAAACCGCCTCATTGAAAATGATCCTGGAAACTCTCAATGCAGAAAAGGAAAAACTGGAACAGGAGCAGGGACCTGAGTTGTAGATCATAAACCGGCAAATACGGCGATAAGGACTACATGGGAAAGCATCCTTGCGACAGCGTCTATAGCACACTACGTCGAAGAGCACGAATATTGCGGGTATACTGCCTGCATTGTGAAGCATTTCAATAATAACATCCGTTGTCGACATCCTTGCAAGTTTACGCCGCTTATAGCCGTTGGTACGCTTATCGGCCTCCTGGCCCGGGCAGATCACATTTTCATCTCTTGGTGAGCTCAGAAGGCTGAAATTGACCGGAAGGAATGTGTTGCCGTCAGACCATCCAAGGGTAAGCATACGGAACCCGCGGCAGTATATATGGCTTGTATGGCCGAACACTCTAGAAAGCAGTCCCACTTTCTTGCTGCGCTGTCTGCTAAACAGGGAATCATCTGCTATAAGCACCGACTCCCTGTTGTTTCCTGTCAGGCGGTCGACTTCTGAAATGAGCTGAGACATTACCCTATACAGAAGTTTTTTTCCAGTTGAAATGTCCGCTGTTGAGGAAACGGTACGCTGTGTTCTTGCTGAAGGAGAGCACCGCATCCTCCGATAACAGACTTCCGTAAAGGTTTTTGCCTGTAAAAACCAGGGTAGAAAACTCCTTGAGTATCTGAGTGCAGCTGAACCCCGACTCCTTGTAAAAGTTTGAGATCTTGAGCTGTTTGGATATATTTATTCTGGAAAAGAAATGGTCAACCGATGATTTAAAGACGTCGCGGTTATCATTTATATCTGCTATAATGTTTGTCATAGGAAAGCTTCCCTGTTGTTGGTATTGCTTGATTTGTCGCTATCTCAATTATACCACTCAAGGGGCTTTTCTCTTGTTTTTTTCGCGTGATCCTATATGTATTTTTCAACGCCCCATGAAATGCCATCACAGCCGGGAATGAAAATAAAGGTAGCACGGTGTTGCGTCTTATTTTCGTAGCAGAGGTGCTGGAGATTATTACGGTGGAGGGGGAGTATGGTTATGTCCAAGACTGGGAAGAAGACAGAACCGGAGGAGGAATTCTCGATCAAATTAGCGCCTCCGGACGACCCGATTTATACGCGTGGGTACGTGATAGGGTGATACTATTCGAGCAGATCCTCAAAGACTACTCCGGAGACAGTCTCAGAGCAAAAGAACGAGCCGCTGACATCGGGAGAGTTGTACAGGAAGTTGGGGGCAGAGATAATCAAGAGGAACGCGGAGAAAAAGGATCAATAGGGGAGGGGGTTTCTGTGAAAAAAATAATTGTGGCATTATTATTGGCCTTCTGTGTTGCGTCTATGGCAAGTGCTGCAAATTTTGTTGAAATATACAGGGATGATGATTATTATTCAATTTATTTAGATTCAGATTCTTTTCAGAATAAGGGAGATTATGTGACTTGTTGGAAAAAGTGTATTCCGATAGGGGAAGAATTAAAACGTGTAAACAAAATATCAAAAAAGAAAGTGTCACATTTTATGTATTTTGATGCATATAAATTAAATGAACGTCAAAGTCAAAATTTAGCACAATATGTTTATTTTGAAAATGGAGAACATGAAGAATTGTTTAATTCCAATTTATCAATTGATAAGTGGAAAGAAATAGTTCCTGAGACTGTTGGCGAACATATTTGGGAGTGGGTAAAAGCTATATCTGAAGCTAAATATCAAAAATAAAGATGCAAGAGGTCAACGGCAACAAAAAGGTGGCTGATTGCGGCATATTATCACTCGTTGTTGCAGTAGTGGTCTTTTATTAAAAAACAGAGGCTAAAAAACATTCCCAATTCCTTGGGTGAATCCCGTTAAACAAGCCCAGGGAGACATCACAAAATAAGGTGGTGTGATTTGAAAAACACCCCTTGAGCCCTATCTATGTTCATTGCCACATCCTTCTTATATGCTTTCCCTAGGTAATCCTAACTTTTCTCACGCATACTGCTGAGGTGATTCTTAATGATATGGATTCGCAATTCCTCTATGATAGAGCAAGAGCCGACTCAGTTGCAAATTTATACCCAACACAGCATAAAATAAACAAAACCCCCTCCACATCCACAATGCGAAACGCGTTTTTTTAGAGCCTGCAAAATCAGTTGATTCCTCCGCGGTGCTGAATAGTGAAGCATAGCATAGTCCAAGTTACCAAGTCGGATGTCTTTTCGCAATCAGCCAGACCGAAGACCAGGCTGCAAATATTTTTCCATACTTCCTCTTAAAAATAGATTATTGACTTTTACATTTTTATATCATAATATATGAATATTAAGATGTTTATATCGAAAGTTGGTGCTTTAATGGATCGCGATTTTGAGAAGTTTAACGAAGCAGCAGAGCTTCTGAAGGTTTTGGCTCACCCTGTGCGTCTTTGCATTGTAAAAGGATTGTTAAGCAAAGGTGAATGTAACGTTTCTTACATGCAGTCATGCCTCCATGAACCGCAATCCACAATTTCACAGCATCTGCAAAAATTAAAAGCAGCGGGTGTCATAACAGGCGCGCGGAACGGGAAGGAAATCAAATACAGGGTAAGCGATAATCGGGTTGAAGCATTGATAACAGCATTATTTTTATAGAAAATAGAAGGAGGTCGGTTATATGAGAAAGGATGGGAGTTGGAGTCCTTATTTAGCAGGCGCGATGAGCGGCGTGGTAGCAATCGGCTCAGCCTGGTTTGTTGGTAAATTCTTCGGTGCGTCGACTACGTTCGTAAGAACGGCAGGAATGATTGAAAAGCTCTTTTCGCCGGAGAGGGTTGCCCAAATGGCTTATTTTATCAAAGAAGTGCCAATGGTAGACTGGCAGTGGATGTTCGTTGTCGGCATTGCCATCGGTGCGTTTATCTCCGCGATAACATCCGGAGGTTTTCAGATAAAAATGGTGCCTGATATGTGGGAAGCCCGTTTTGGTTCAACAATTAAACCAAGAGCGGTGACTGCTTTTATTGGCGGTATCATTGCCATGTTTGGCGCACGCCTGGCTGATGGCTGTCCCAGCGGGCATGGCCTTGCCGGTGCTTCACAATTGGCAGTCAGCGGATATATAGCTTTAGCCTGTTTCTTTGTCGGCGGGCTGATTTCAGCAAATTTACTGTATAAAGGAGATGACAGCAAATGACCATTCTCATGTATGGTTTGATTACAGGTATCCTGTTCGGGTTTTTCCTGCAAAAGGGCCGCGTTCTTCGTTATGACAAACAAATCGGCGCCTTGCGCCTGAAGGATATGACCATCGTAAAATTTATGTTGTCCCACGTCCTTGTTGCTATGGTTGGCATCTACTTCCTAAATGATTTAGGCCTTGTGAAGCTTTCATTGAAACCAACAATCTTGGGCGGTGTTGTCATCGGCGGATTGATTTTTGG